>QWPO01000152.1 GCA_003669255.1 Planctomycetota bacterium
GGCAAACCACGCTGGACGCTGCGTCTGGTGGTGGTTCGTCCCACGCCTCACGGCGTTGGGCTTCAACAACCCAACGCGCGAGAATCAAGTGTTAACCGTATCAGCTCATGAACTCTTCGAGCGCTTCGCGGAGCATCTCGGCATCGGCACGGCGCAGGCCTCGCTCGCCTACGGCGCCGACGACATCGACGGCACGGTCCGCCACGAGCTCATCTACCACGACGCCGGCGCTACCACGCCCGAGGTGCTGTCGGTCGAGCACATCCAGCGGCTGATCCGCGAGGCGGGCCGCGAGCCGGTGGAACGCGACACGCTCTACCACCGTGTGGTCCGTGACGGCACGGCATGGCGGGCGAGCGAGCCGGTCACCGTCGGCTGAGGCGGGGTCGTGCGGCGCAGAGGCCACGGCCCGAGCGGCCCGAGCAGTCCGCGGCCTTACGGCCGGTCGGCTTGTCCAAGCCCAACGCCGTGAGGCGTGGGACGAACCACCACCAGATGCCGAGTCCAGCGTGGTGCGCCCGCGGCCTTACGGCCGGTCGGCTTAGACGGCACGGTGATCGATGCCGTTTGGGAGCAGACACACAGGTTGAAAACCCGTGCTACGGGATCAGCGAGAGGCGGCACGATACGCTCAGCCGATCTTACCGAGGCCGAGCGTCTCGCCCCAGCGGTCGAGGATCAGCTTCCGCAGCCGCTCGAGTGCCGGATCGGCGAGGTCGGGATCCCGCTGAAAGAGATCGAGGGCATCGCGGCGGGCCTCGGCTACGACCGTGCCGTCGCGGAGCAGGTCGGCGAGATAGAGCGGCGGCATCCCGCTCTGCTTCGTGCCCACGAGATCTCCCGGTCCCCGCAGCAGCAGATCTTTCTCGGCGAGCTGAAAGCCATCGGTCGTGGCTACAAAGGCATCCACGCGGGGATGCGGGTCGGACTGCGTCGAGGTCACGGCCCCGCAGATGCCCTGTGTGGCCCCGCGGGCCACGCGGCCACGAAGCTGATGGAGCTGCGCCAGGCCGAACGACTCGGCGTCGAGGATCGTCATGATCGTCGCCTCGGGCACGTCGATCCCCACCTCGATCACGCTGGTGGCCACGAGCACGTCGAGCTTCCCCTCGCGAAACTCCTCCATCACTGCCGCCTTCTCCTTCGCCTTGAGCCGGCCGTGGACGAGCCCCAGTCGAAAGGCCTCCAGCGGGCCGTTGGCGAGCGACTCGTAGGCCGAGGAGATGCTGGCGAGGTCGCGCTTCGACTCCTCCACCGCCGGCACGACCACGTAGCCGCGGCGACCGCCGGCAAGCTTCTTCTGCACAAACTCCCACCAGCGGTCGAGGTCGTCGGGGCCAACGCGGTAGGTGGCCACCGGCTGACGGCCCGGGGGCGGCTCGTCGAGCACCGACACGTCGAGGTCGCCGTAGACCGCATGGGCGATCGTCCGCGGGATCGGCGTGGCCGTCATCACGAGCGTGTGCGGCTCGGCCTGGCCCTGCTGGAGCACCGCCCGCTGGAGCACGCCGAAGCGATGCTGCTCGTCGATCACCACCAGGCCGAGGTGCTTGAACTGGGCGGCCCCCGCGACGAGGGCCTGCGTGCCGACGACGATGCCGGCGGTGCCGGCGGCGATCCGCGCAATCGCGGATTCCCGCTGCTTCGCCGTCTGACCGCCCACGAGCAGCTCGACCTCAACGCCACTCCCGGCAAGCAGCCGCGAGAGCGTTTGATGGTGCTGCCGGGCGAGGAGCTCCGTGGGCGCCATGATCGCCGCCTGAAATCGCTCGGCCGAGTCGGGCGACACCCGCGTGCCGACCGCGGCAAGCATCGCGTAGACCGCGATCGCCGTCTTGCCGCTGCCCACGTCTCCCTGCAGGAGCCGGTTCATCGGCTCGGCCCGCGCCATGTCGGCCGCGATCTCGCCGCAGACCCGCTGCTGGGCGGGCGTGAACTGAAACGGAAACCGCGCGCGGATCCGGGCGTCGAGCCGGGCGTCAACCGCGATCGCCGGCGCCGCCTTGGCCTGCTGCTGCTGGCTGCGATGCATCCGCAGCGCCAGCTGCAGCATCAGCAGCTCCTGGTAGACAAACCGCCGCCGCGCCGCGTCGATCATCTCATGGCTCGACGGGCAGTGGATCTCGCGAAACGCCTGTTCGATCGAGAGCAGCCCCTTCACGGCGAGCATTTCCTCGGGAAGCGCCTCGGGGCAGACGCCCGCGGCGTGGTCGAGCGCCGCGGCCACCGCAAGCCGCACGTGCGACTGCTGCACGCCCTCCGCGAGCGGATAGACGGCGAGCCAGTCGGAGGCGTGGGCCTGCTCGCTGCCGGCGAGCCAGCGAACCTCGGGATGGGCAAACTCCCACACGCCGCTGGCGAGCCGCGGCTGGCCGGCGATCACCACCTTCATCCCCTTGGCGAACCGCTTCGCCATGAACGGCATGTTGAACCACAACGCCCGCACCCGGCCGGCGCCGCAGGCGAGCGACACGCAGAGCATGGTGCGGCCGGAGTAGAGCGTCCGCGAGCCAGTATCAATCACCTCGCCGGCGATCGAGGCATGCTCGCCCTCGCGGAGGTCGGTGAAGGCATGGGCGCCGGAGAAGTCGCGGTATTCCCGCGGGAAGTGCATCAGGGCGTCGCGGACCGTCACCAGGCCGAGCTTGACGAGCTTCTCGGCCCGCGCGGTCCCCACCCCCGGCAGCCGCTCGAGGCGGGTGCCGAGGCTCGCTTCACGAACCGTTGGCGTGGGAACGTCCATCCCGAGAGTTTAGGGGCGAAGGTTCGGCCTGAACATTCCTGCACCGCAGGTTGCCAACCGGTGCCGCAGCCGACCGCAGGTTACCAACCTGCGGCTACGTTTTGATTGCCACCCTGCGGCTACTGCCCCGACGTAGCACAGGTTGTCAACCTGTGCCGAAACCAAGTAGCACAGGTTTTCAACCTGTGCCAAATACGACCGCAGGTTGAAAACCTGCTCTACATTTCAACCTGTGCCGAATACAACCGCAGGTTGCCAACCTGCGGCTACTTACTAACCTGTGCCGAATACGACCGCAGGTTGAAAACCTGCTCTACATTCCGTTCCGCTGCAGCTCCTTATACGCCTCCACGGCCAGCCGGTCGCACTCCTCGTTTTCCGCGTGACCGGAATGGCCCGCCACATACGTAAACCGGATCGTGTGCGCGGACGCCAGCCGGTCGAGCTCGCGCCACACGTCTTCATTCTTCACCGGCACGAGCTTCCCCTTCTCCTTCCGCTTCCAGCCCTGCTGCTTCCAGCGGGGCAGCCACTCGGAGAGCCCGGTGCCCACATACTTGCTGTCGGTCACGAGTTCCACCACCGTTGGCCGCTTGAGCTGCTTGAGCCCCTCGACGACGGCTGTGAGCTCCATGCGGTTGTTCGTCGTGGCGGGTTCGGCGCCGGAATCCTTCGTCTCCCGGCCGGTCCCCGGATGCCGCAGGATGTAGGCCCAGCCGCCCGGGCCCGGATTGCCACTGCAGGCGCCGTCGGTAAAGAGCACCACCTCCGCCTCGTCACGATCCTTCGCCATCACGGGCATCCTTTCCTCAAACCGCGCTTCTGAATCGACCCTAGACCACTTCCCGCACGCCGCCCACTTCGAGCGGCGCGATCCCGTTGTCGCCGGCTGACAACCTGAGCGGTAGGCGGATCGTGAACTGGCTTCCCCGCCCGAGCTGGCTCTCCACCGAGACGTCGCCACCGAGGAGCCGGCAGAGTTCACGAACGATCGACAGGCCGAGCCCGGTGCCAGAAAACTCCCGCGTCATCGCGTCGTCACCCTGGAAGACGTGCCCCTGACGGAACTTCTCGAAGATCGTCTGCCGCTCCTCCTCCGCGATGCCGACGCCCGTGTCGACCACCTCGATCAGGAACGCCTTGGCCGGCCCCTCTTCAGACTCGTCGAGGCGGCCGATCACGTCCACGCGGCCCCCCTCGGGCGTGAACTTCACGGCGTTGGAGAGGAGGTTGGCGAGGATCTGCTGCACCTTCGCCTGATCTTGCTCCACCGCCTCGAGGCCCGGCCCCACGTCGTGCAACAGGTCGATCCGCTTGCGCTCCGCGAGGGGACGGGCCATGTCGCACTGGGCTGACACCACCGACTCCACGGCAAACACCGTCGGCCGGACCTCCATCTTGCCGGCCTCGATCTTCGCCAGGTCGAGGATGTCGTTGATCATCTCCAGGAGCATCCGGCCGGAGGTGCGAATGTTTTCCACGTAGCGCTTCTGCTTTGGATCGAGCGACTCGATCGAGCTGAGCACTTCGGAGAAGCCGATGATGCTGTTGAGCGGCGTGCGGAGTTCGTGGCTCATGGTCGCCAGAAAATCCCCCTTGAGCCGGTTCATCTCGTAGAGGTTGAGGTTGGCCTGGGCGAGCTCGTCGACCTTTCCGTCGAGTGCGCCGTTGGTCTTCCGGAGTTCCTCCTGGGAATCGATCAGGCCGCGGAGCATGCGGTTGAAGGCCAGCCCAAGATCCTCGAACTCGTCGGCGGTGTGGATGTTGGCACGGGCATCGAGGTTGCCGCGACGGATCTCCTCGCTCACGTTCCGCAGGTGGTCGAGCGGCTTGACGATCACGTACCGCACGATCGCGTAGGCCACGAGCATGGCCAGAAAGACGGTCATGAACGCCGTCGTCAGCAGGATGGCCCGGTTCCGGTTGATCGCCTTGCGGGTCGCCGCGTCGGGCATCACCACCTTCACCACCGCCATCAGGTCGTTCTCCGCCTGAAGCGGATGGAGCGTTTCGTCGGGGCCGGCAGGCTGGTCGCCGATCAGCCCGCGGACCTGATGGCACACGAGGCAGCTCTTCTTGGCCCGCACCGGCTGGTAGTAGTGATACTCGGAGGCATCCTCGGTGCGGCACTCGCGGTACTCGGTCACCGGCGCGCCGTTGGGGCCGATCGCCGGCTCGGGCGCCGGCCGGTCGCGGAAGTAGTCGAGGACGGCCGCATCAAGCCGCTTGTAGCCGGCCCGCTCCTCGGGCGTGGCGTCGGGGTCGAGGAGCCGCCAGCTGTAGGGCTGGTTTTGGAGGGTGCGGCCGAGCGTCTCGATGAGGCTCGTGTACTGCTGCTCCTTCTCCAAGGTCTTCCAGTGGTACTGGAGCATGATGGCGTCAACGAGATGCCTGCCGGTGCTCCGCGTGGTCGCGTAGACGAGCTGCTCGGTGCGGCTGCCATACCACCAGAAGCTGCCGGCGATCAGCAGGAACAGACAGAGCCCGAACAGGAAGCGGCATTTCCGCTCCAGGCTCGTCTCGCCGAGGATGTCGGTGATCGTTCGGTACGCCATGGCGAGTTACAGCATATCCACGGGATCGACGTCGATGATCCAGGCGACGTTGTCGGGCGTCTTCAGGCCGGCCGTGGCCCGGGCCACGATGGCCCGCAGCGCGTCGCCGTCGGGGCCGTGCATCTGGAGGTGCCAGCGAAAGCGGTCGCGGAGGCGGGCGATCGGAGCCGGGGCCGGGCCAAGCACGCGGATCCCCGGCATCCCATCCGCCGCCCGCCGCAGCCGCTCGACAAGGTGCCCCGCCCACTCAGACGCCGCCCGGTCGTCGATACTGCGAACCACCATCCGCACGATGCTGCCGTAGGGCGGATAGAGGAGGGCCTCGCGGGCGGGCAGTTCGCTGCGGACAAACGCCTCGTAGTCGTGGGTCGCCGCGGCGCGGATCGCAGGATGGTCGGGCGTGCTCGTCTGCACGACCACGCGGCCGCCGAGCGGCCCGCGGCCACTGCGGCCCGCCACCTGCGTGACGAGTTGGCAGGTCCGCTCCGCGGCGCGGAAGTCGGCCAGATGCAGCGCCGCGTCGGCGTTGACCACGCCCACGAGCATCACGTTCGGGAAGTCGAGCCCCTTCGCGATCATCTGCGTGCCCACGAGGATGTCGATCTGCCGGTTGCGAAAGGCATCGAGCGTCCGCTCGTGGCTGCCGCGGGTCCGCATGGTGTCGGTGTCCATCCGCGCCACGGCCGCGTCGGGGAACGAGGCCCGCACCTGCTCCTCCAACCGCTGCGTGCCGGTGCCGGAGTGGACGAGGCCGGGCGCGTGGCAGTCGGGACAGTCGGCCGGCAGCCGCGCCACCAGTCCGCAGCCATGGCAGATGCCGCGGTTGCCCGGCTGGTGGAGCGTGAGGGCGAGGTCGCACTGGTCGCAGCGGGCCGTGTGGCCGCAGGCCCGGCATTGAACGTGCGTGGCAAAGCCGCGGCGGTTGAGCAGCAGCATCACCTGCCCGCCCGCGTCGAGCGCCCAGCGGATGCCGGCGGCCAGCCGTGGGCTCACCGCGCCGCGGGACCGGCTGCCCCGTTCGCGGAGATCGACCGTGATCACCGCGGGCAACTGCCCGCCCCCGACGCGATCGGCGAGGCGGCACATCGTCCACTCGCCCGAGAGACAGCGGGCGAAGGTCTCGAGCGCCGGCGTGGCCGAGCCGAGCACCAGCGGCACTCCCTCGGCCTTCGCGATCCACTCGGCCACGTCGCGGGCGTGGTAGCGGGGCGCCGTCGCCTGCTTGAACGAGCTCTCGTGTTCCTCGTCGATCACGATCAGGCCAAGCCGCGGAGTGGGAGCGAAGATCGCCGACCGCGCGCCCACCACCACGTTCACCCGGCCCGAGGCGATCTCCCGCCACTGGGCGTGTCGCTCGGCCGCCGTGAGGTGGCTGTGGAGCACGGCCACCGTGCCAAACCGGGCACGAAACCGGTCGCAGGTCTGCGGCGTGAGACTGATCTCGGGCACGAGCACGATCGCCTGCCGGCCATACGACACGGTCTCCTCGACGGCCTGCAGGTAGACCTCCGTCTTGCCGCTGCCCGTGACGCCGAAGAGCACGATCGTCTCGTGCCGCTTGGCGGCCATCGCGTCTTTGATCGAAGCCAGGCTGCTCGCCTGCGCGGGCGAGAGTTCCGCGGGCCGGTCGTGAATGATCGCCGGCCGCTCCGCCTTGGAACGACCGGGCCTCTCCACGGCGCCCGCCTCGGCGAGGAGGCCGAGCTTCACCAGCCGCTGCACCACCGCGCGGCTGGCGCCGCTGGCCTCCGCAAGCTGGTCGGCGGTCTTCGGCTCGGTCGCGGCGGCGAGCACCTTCGCCTGAGCGGGCGTCAGCTTCCGAGGCGGCTCGGCCCCCGTCACCATCAAGAGCGGCGAGAGCCGGACGCGGTTGCGCAGTCGCACCCCGGCCGGCAGCACCGCCTCGAGCACCTCGCCCCAGCGGGCCATCCAGCGCTCGGCCATCCACTTCGTAAGTTCGATCATCCGCGCGGAGAGCAGCGGCTTGGCGTCTTCCACGGCGACGACGCTCTTGAGCGGCGCCTGCGGCAGGTCGCCGTGCCGCACCGCCACGCAGTAGGCGAGCGTCTCGCGGTTGGCCCGGCCGAGGGGCACCCGGACGCGGCGGCCGGGCTCAACCTCGGCGGCGAGCGACTCCGGCACGAGGTAGTCGAGCGGCTTCTCCACCCCCTCGGGCAACACGACGGTGGCGATCGTGCCGCGACGGGCATCGTCCTCGTCCCACTGGGGCCGGCTCTCGAAGAGTTGGCGTTGCGACGTATGCTGCTGCGACATGACCCCGAGTAGACCCGCCCGGCGGCCACCCGGTCTATCGGCCGGCGTCGGCGAGCGAGACGGACGGAGGCGACGATGCGGATCGGTGTGTATGGCGGCAGTTTCGACCCGGTGCACCTCGGCCACCTGATTGCGGCGGAATGCTGCCGCGAGCAGGCCGGCCTCGACCGCGTGCTCTTCGTGCCGGCGGCGGTGCCACCGCACAAGCAGGATCGGCACCTGGCCGACGCCGCCGACCGCGTGGCGATGCTCACGCTGGCCATCGGCGGCCACGACGCCTTCGGAGTGTCGACCGTTGAACTCGACCGCGGCGGCGTGAGCTACACGATCGACACACTCGGCGACCTTGCCATCCGTCACCCGCAGGACACGCTCGTGCTCTTGCTCGGCCCCGACAGCCTCGCGCAGTTCCCGACCTGGCGGGAGCCCCGGGCGATCCTCGATGGCTGGGAGGTAGTGGCGGTTGAGCGCGCGGGCCTCGACGACGTGGCCGCGGTCGTTCGCGATCCAGCGCTCGCCGACCTACTCGGGCCCGATCACGCCGCCCGCGTGATCGAGTCGCGAGTGCGGATGCCGGCGATCGGGATCCGCGCCAGCAGTCTCCGCGCCGCCGTCGCGGACGGTGGGAGCATCCGCTTCCGCACACCCCGTGCCGTCGAGGCCTACATCGCGGCCCACGGGCTTTACCGCGAACGCTAAGGATCTCGCGGTCGTCAGGGCTAGTCAGACACAGGTTGAAAACCTGTGCTACTTGCCATGCAATGTCCAAGCCCAACGCCGTGAGGCGTGGGGCGAACGGCCACCGGACGCCGCGTCCAGATCAGTCGGCCGCCTCGCCGCGGGCGATTTTCTTGAGCCGCGCCTCGAGCAACCGGCTCTTCGGCTCGGCAGCGATTCCCGGATCGCCACCGATCGCCGCCAGCAGCCGATCGAGACGTTCCGCAGCGGTGTGCTCGAGATTCAGGAGCACATGCCGAACGCCACCAACCGTGCACGGCCCTCCTGGCAGGTCGCCGAGGGCCTCCTCGCGAACGTGATAGCCGAGGTCCTTGGCAAGCTGCCGAGCCTCCTCGAGCAGGCCGAGCGTGTCAGCCACCTTGCTATCGACCCCAGGTCGGCAGCCCGCGCTGCTCGCGACGCTCGTCCATCGCCCGTCGGTATTCCACGTACCGCGCCCGCTGCTCGGGTGTCGTGGAGTCGATCATCGACTTTCGCCAGCGATTGCGGTCTTCCTCAGAGCCACCCTGCGGTGGGCCGCCCGGTCGACTGCCACCCGCTTGCTGGCCGCCCTGAGCGGCACCGCCTTGCGCCGCACCGCCCTGGCTCGCTTGCTGACCGCCGCTCTGACCTCCGCCAAACATGCCGGCGACCGCGCGGCCGGCCTCGAAGGCTTTCCGCATCATCTCCTCCTGGTCGATCTGCCGGTCGAGTTCCGCCTTTCGCTTTTCGGGCGGCGCCGTGAAGTAGGAGTCGATCCGCGCCCGCATCGCCGTGCGGAAAACCGAGCCTCCCTGCCGCTCAACCTGGGGCCGGAGATGCGGCGGGAGCGCGTCGACTTTTGCGCGAATCGTGTTCATCGCAGTGACGGCCGCCGTCGCCTCGACCACGGTTCGCGGGCCTCCCCCCTCGGCGAACTGCGCGCGGGCCTCCTCCTGCATCTTCTGGATTTCGGCGACCCGCGGATCGGTGCCGAAGCTGATCCACCCGAGAAACCAGGCGACAAGCACCGCCAGCACCGCAACTCCGGCCAGAACGGCCAGCCAGAAGCCCCAGGCAGACTTCTCGTCGGATCGCGACGGCGATTGAGCAGCCCTGGAGGAACGAACGGCTGCGGTACTCATCAGGAGGGTCTCCGGATCATGAAAAGAGAGGCAGGAAGGAAGGAGTTCATACGGCCCTCGTCCAAGCCCAACGCCGTAAGGCGTGGGGCGAACCGCCAACCGACGCCATCTCCAGCAATATTTCCTCCAGCAAGATTCGCCCGCGGCCTCACGGCCGGTCGGCTCTCACTCGCGATGCGTTTGCACGGGACGATCATCTGCGACTCGTGTCAGAGGTTGTCGACGTGGCCGTCGAAGTAGAGAAAGTTCCGAGAGCCCTCCGGAGGCGTCCAGTTATCGTACGCGTTCGCGTCGCTTTCATCTGGCGCGAGCATTGCGGTGTAGCCAGACATGTGGAACGGGCCGAGTTCATAAAGCACCCAGAGCTTCGATGAGGCGAGATTGCTGCCGGAACGGCTCGAGGTCAGCGCCTCCTCCCGCGTCTTGCCCTTCATGCCGCTGTCGGTTCCGGTCGTGACCAGCACGCGACGGACGGGATACTCGTAGCTCGTTCCCTCATAGGGCACATCCTTGTACTCCGCGGGCCGCTGGGCCGTGGGGATCTGGGCGAGCTTCTGCTGGATCTGCTGGCTGTACTCCGAGCCAGACTCCCGTTCGAAGAAGATGCTGTCGGACGGACAGCGGAAGGCCGCCCGGCTGTTTTCCATGTAGGGACCGAGGGCTGAGACGATGCTTGGCCGAATCGGCTCCGTCGGCCACCGGAGCAGGATCTCAGAGCTGGGCACTTGTGCCGCCACGGGAAACCGGCCCTTCGTCTTGCGGTCCATGAACATCGTGAGCGCCAGGCCGACCTGCTTGAGGTTGCTCTTGCACTGCGTGCGACGGGCCGCCTCCCGCACGCTCTGCACGGCGGGGAGGAGCATGCCGAGCATGAGCCCGATGATGGAGATCACCACCAGCAACTCGATCAGCGTCATACCGGATCGGCGAGACGGGCCGTGGGGGCGTGGTGAGGGTGTCATGCTTCCTGAATCGTGAAGGGCTCGTCGGGCGGACTACGGAACCTTGAACGGTCGAGAAACCCGAATGGATCACCAACCCTAATTGTATAGGGCTCTGCGGACGACCGACGATACCAGCCAAGAGGACACAAGTCCTTACGGGGTCGAGATTTGGGCAGGGCGAACGGGGAAAAGGCTCCCGGTCGCCCAGAGCCTGCTCGATGCGGGGACCTTGCCGGCCGGGCCGGCGACGCGGGAACAGCGATGACCGAGGGCATCCAGAGCGGAGAGAGCGGCGGCGAGCAGGAGGGGGAACCCTCCTGTCGCGGGCTCATCGTCGTCGCTCCGGCGGCTCACCGCGAGGCTCCGCCGCCCGCAACTCCCCTGCCCCGCCCCGCTCCGGTTCAGGCCGCCGTCGATGCCGAGGCCGCCCGCCTCCGCCGCGACCTCGAAGCGACGCGGGCCCGTCACGCCGCAGAACTCGCCACGCTCCGCGGGCAACTCCTCGACGCCCGCAAACAGGGGAGCCTCGGCGAACTGCTCGGCACCACGACCCACGAGTTCAACAACGCCCTCACCACGATCCTCAACTACGCCCGCCTGGGCCTCAGACACCGCGATCAGGCCACCCGCGATAAGGCGTTGGAGCGAATCCTCTCGGCGGGCACACGGGCGGCGAAGATCACGGCCAGCGTGCTGTCGATGTCGCGAAACCGCTCCGCGCGGTTTGAGCCGATCGACATGACCGTGCTCGTCGAGGATGTGCTCGTGCTGCTCGAGCGGGAAATGATGAAATACCGGGTGCAGGTGGAGCGGGAGTTTGCCCCGGTCCCCCGCGTGTCGGCCAACCCGGGCCAGTTGCAGCAGGTGCTCCTCAACCTGATGGTCAATGCCCGGCAGGCGATGCCGACCGGGGGCCGGCTGATCCTCCGCCTGGCGCACGACGAGGCGAGCGGGTTTGTCGACGTGATGGTCCGCGACACCGGCAGTGGCATGGCCCCAGACGTGATGCGGCGGATTTTTGAGCCCCACTTCACCACGAAAACGGGCCCCGACGAGACCGGCAAGGGGGGCAGCGGCATGGGGCTCGCCTCCTGCCGCGAGATCGTCGA
>QWPO01000167.1 GCA_003669255.1 Planctomycetota bacterium
GACGTGTTCTTGTAGAACACCATGTAGGCCGGATCCGACGCTCCCACGGCCAAGCCGGCCGCCGTCGTGGCGGTCGTCGTCACCTGCATGCCCTGCAGGTAGATGCCGTCGGTGCCGACGCCCGCGACGGCGGGTGCGAAGCTCGTGCCGTCACCCAGGAGCCGGAAGCCCGCGTTTGAGTGAGGGTTTGTGCTCTGCGTCACCGCACTGACCGCCGAATAGGCGAGCGATGACCCGCTGGCGGTCGTCACCAGCACGGTTGGCACCGTGGTGGCATCGCCGCGGAAGGCCTGGAGTTGCGTCGCTCCCGCCGCCGCCGCGGTGAACTGCGAGCCGTCCCACTTGAGCACGCGGTCGGTGAACTGGTAGGTGAATACCGTGCCGGCGAGGTTGGGCAGCGACGATGAATCCTTCCACGACCAGTTCGTGCCAGCGAGTTGGCCGCCCGTTGGTGCGGTCGCGTCCCACTGATAGGAGAGCCCGTTCCCCGAGGGATACGTCGTGATGTCGGGCTTGCTGTACCAGGCCGCTTGAGCCGCCGGGTGGAGCGGTGGCGTCGTGCTGTCGGCGACCTCAAAGGGCATCACGTAGATCCGCGTGAGGTCGGTGAGCGTCACTGGACGCGTATCGGTGGAGACGATCTGCCGCGTCTGGATCTTGCCCCCCACGGGATCGAAGGTGAGCTGGTACTCCACGCCGTGGCCAAACGAGACGGCTGCGGCGGCGGGAACGAAGAGGCATGCCGCCACGGCGGCGGGCAGGGAACGGAAACGAAACATCAACCGCATGGAAAACTCCTTGGATATTGACCCCGGCAACGGGCACACGAAGGCCGAGCCGGGAGGGATGAGCTACCGCCGGGCGGCAAACGCGCGTTTGCACCAGCCCGGGGAAGCGACCTGAACGACGAAAGGAAAGGAGGCGTTCAGGCCCGAGGAGGCGGTGTGTCGCTGAGCCGATCGGCCGAGTGGCCGATCTCGTCGGTGATGGAAAGCACGCCCACCAGCTGCATGCACGGCTCGCAGCGCGGGGCAGTGGGCGGGGGGAGAGATGTCACTGCTGCCGCCCAGCCGGCAAGGACACCGCCGCAGGCGAGCATCGCCTTCAGCGAGATCACCTTCGACGGCGTGGGGGCGGAGTCACGTTCATCGGCGGGCGCCGGCTGGTGAGACGGGGCGGATGCCGTGGTCGTGCAGCACGCGGCCGCTTCTGCGGCCGACGAGCAACAGCACGCCGCTGCCGGCGCCTCTGGGGCGGTGGCGGCGACTCGTCGCTGGAGCGCAAAGAGCGTGGCTGGGTCGAGGCCGTTGATCTCAGCCCAGGCCAAGAGTTCAGCCGGCGAGTTGCAGCAGCAACTGGAAAAGCACTGCTCGGCGGTCGCGCAGCCGCACGGCTTGTCCATGCAGGGGAATGGCCGCGAGCGATCCTTGTCGGCGAGCCGATTGGCGGCAGGAGAGCCGGCCTCAGGCGGCGAACCGGCGATGGGAAGCGGCACGCCCGAGACGACGACCACGTAGGCGGCGAGCATGAGCCAGGTGACCGCCCGCGATGTCAAACTGCCGCGTGCCATGGATCAGAGACTAGACTCTGTTTGCCAGTGGGTCAAACATTGGGCGCGGACGGCTACAGGGCCGCGAGGTGGGTCATCGCATCAGCCAGTTCCTCGCGGGCATTTCGTTCATCGACGGGCTCGATGCCGATCCAGCCCCGGTAGCCGCGCTCCTCGAGCGCCGCGAACACGGCTGGGAAATCGACCTGGCCGGTGCCAAGCACCACGGCCCGGCCTCGCCCCGCAAACGCTCCGGCCACCGCGTCGGTCGCATGCACGCTCGCCACATGGTGGCCGAGCACGTCGACCGCGGTGACCGGGTCGTGGCCGTGGACCACGAGCGCGCCGGTGACAAGATCGCAGAGGAGGCCTCCTGCAGGCAGTGCGGCGATCAGCCGGGCGAGATCGGCTGGCGCGGCGCGGCCGGCCTCCGCGCACAGCGTGGCACCGACATGCTCGCCGAAGTTCGCCAGATCGGTGAGCACATCGACGAGCAGCTGCCACTGGGGCCCGGCCTGCTCCGCGGGAATGTCACCGATGTGATTGAGCACGAGCCCGGCCCCGAGGTCATGGGCAAGCTTGAGCGCGGCCTTCGTGGCGGCAATCCGCCCCTCGAGTCGGTCAGGATCGCCGTAGCCGCCGCGGGTGCGGAACGAGATCGCCGAAATCACGACGCCCTCGTCGCCGAGCCACTTGCGAATCTGCCGCAGGCCGGTCTGCGTCATCTCCGCGGGATCAAGCCCATGCCGCGCGTCGAGTTCCACACCGTGCACGCCCAGGTCGTGGGCCACGCGGAGCGCCCGCCGGAGGTCCTTGGCGAGCAACGCCGCAGGCACGGAAATACGGGATGTGTCCATGGGGCGTCGAGAGGGTTCGGATCGCGACAGGCGCGACACCATAGTAGTATCCTTTCGCCATGCCGACGCTCGAAGCCGTCACCGCCGCCCTGGAACAACTCGCCCCGCTGCGGCTGGCGGCGTCTTGGGACTCAGTTGGCTTGCTCGTGGCGCCGCGGCGGGACGCGATCTCGCGGGTGATGACCTGCCTGACGCTCACGCCCGCGGTCGCGGCAGAGGCGGTTCGCGAGCGGGCCGATCTGGTTGTTTCGCACCACCCTTTGCCGTTTCGGCCCGTCCCGCGGATCACGCCGGCCACGGGGCCGGGGCGCGTGCTTTTGGATCTGATCGGTGCGGGGGCGGGAATCTGGAGCAGCCACACGGCGTGGGACTCGGCAGCCGGCGGCATCAACGACCAGCTCGCGGAACGGCTCGGCCTCGTGCACGTGGCCCCAATCGAGCCCGATGCCGAAGTGCCGCTCGTGGGCTTCGGCCGCGCTGGCACTGCCGAGAAGGGCTGTCGCGTGGCCGACCTCGCGGCGCGGGCGAGTGTGGCCCTCGGCGTGCAGCATGTGCAGATCGCCGGCGACCCCCACCGGCCGGCCGGCCGCGTGGGGATTGTCTGCGGATCGGGAGGCGACTGCGTCGAGCAGGTGGTCCGGGGCGGATGCGACACGCTCTTCACCGGCGAGATCAAGCTCCACCAGGCGACCGAGGCCGAGGCGGCGGGCATGGCGGTGGTGGCCGTGGGCCATCATGCGAGCGAACGTTTTTCGATGGACGTGCTCGCGGATCGTCTCGCCGCAGCCGTGGCTGGCCTTGCCTGCTGGGCGAGCCGTGACGAGCGGGATCCTCTGGGCTGGTTGTGACGGCAGGGGCTCGGATGGGGCGAAAAACAGCCCCATACCGGCGCGTTGCCCGGCGGCCGCGGCGCGCCAATACTTGGTGATCCGTCTGCCGGCGTTCCGGCGACCTTCCCAAACGCTTGTGGGTGGCATGGCACGTTTTCTGACCGCTCTGCCGGTGTTCAATGAGGCGGCCCACGTTGAGGGCGTTCTCGACGAGGTGCTCAAGCACACCGCCGACGTGCTCGTCGTGGATGACGGCTCGACCGACGGCACGTCCGACATCCTCGCCGCCCGCGTGGCCCGCCGCGGCGACGTTCGCGTGGTGCGGCATGCCGTGAACGCTGGCTACGGCGCGGCGCTCACCACCGCCTTCCGCGAGACGCTCGCCGGACCATGGGACGGCCTCGTCACGATCGACTGCGACGGCCAGCACCAGCCGCGGCTGATCCCCGAGTTCGTCGCGGCGGCGACCGACCTTGCCACGCCGGCCGACATCGTCAGCGGTAGCCGCTACCTCAAGCGGTTCGCCGGCGACAGCCTGCCTCCGGCGGCCCGGCGGCGGATCAACGAGGAGGTCACCGCGGAGATCAACGAGCGGCTCGGCCTCGCGCTCACCGATGCCTTCTGTGGGTTCAAGGCCTACTCTCGGCGGGCCCTTGAATGCCTCCATGTGACGGAAACCGGCTACGCGATGCCCCTGGAGGTCTGGGTGCAGGCGGCGGCGGCGGGTCTGGAAATTGTGGAACTGCCCGTGCCGCTGGTCTACCTCGACCTGGCGCGAAGTTTCGGAGGCGCTCTGGACGATGCGGCAACCCGTCTGGCCTACTACCGCCGCGTTCTCGATCGGGCTGAGGCGGCCGTCGCCGCTGCGGCTGGAGGCCATGACGCCTCGGCGTGACGCGATCCGCCCATGGCCATGCCCCCGCGCCGCTATTCCGCTCCCGAGACTTCGGGTGCCCGACTCATCGACCCGCCGGTCGTGCCCGGCCCGGGATCAGGCTCCATTGAGGCCCTCGTCGACAACAACCGGCTGATCCGCGCGGCCCTCGACGTCCGGATCGGCGATATGCGGCTCTGGGAGTTGGTGGCGGCCACCCGCCGTGAGGTGCTGATGGTGGCCGCGGAATACACCGGCCACTACCGCCACGTCGACCGGCCTGCGGACGTGGCCGACTGGATCGCCCGCCCGATCATCATGGGCGGCCATCAGCCCGAACTCTTCCATCCCGGTGTCTGGCTCAAGAACGCCGCGATCGACGCCTACACCCGGCAGGTCGGCGGCACGGCGCTGAACCTGGTGGTCGACACCGATCGCTGTGGTCGGGTGACCGCGGCGGTGCCGGTGGGCACACCCGAGTCGGCCCACATCGAGGATGTGCCCTTCGACTCGTTCACCGTCGAGGCGGCATGGGAGGAGCGGCCGGTGATCGACGCGGAGTGCTTCGCGTCATTCGGCGACCGCGCCTGCCGACTGCTCGCACCGCTCGTGCCGCGGCCGATCCTCCGCCCCTGGTGGCCGCTGGTGGTGGAGCGGGCGAAGGCCAGCCACCGGATCGGACTCGGCATCGCACAGGCGCGGCACATGCTTGAGGAACGGTTCGGCATGGAGACGCTCGAACTGCCGGTGAGCGAGATGATGCGACTGCCGACGGTGATGGTCTTCGTGGGCTGGCTTCTGGCCCACGCGCGGCAACTGCACGCGGCCTACAACGAGTCACTCGCCGACTACCGTCGGGCACGGGGGGTTCGTGGTCAGGGTCGACCGATGCCCGACCTCGCCGTGCGACACGACTCGTCAGGCGAGTGGATCGAAGTGCCGTGGTGGATGTGGTCGCGGGAGGATCCCCGCCGCCGCCGCGTGTTCGCCAACACATCGACTCCCGGAATCCTGGCGCTCTCCGACATGGAGACGCTCCGGATCGAGCTGCCGATCGGCCTCGACACCTCGCCATCGAAGTGGGTCGATGCCCTGTCGCGGATGGAGGAGCATTCGATCCGCCTTCGTCCGCGGGCGATCGTGACCACGCTCGTCTCGCGGCTGCTGATTGCCGACGTCTTCGTGCATGGCATCGGAGGTTCCACCTACGACACGATCACCGACGACGTGGTGCGGAGGCTGATTGGCTCCGACCCGCCCCGGCACGCCGTCGTGTCGGGCACACTCCGCCTGCCGCTCGCCTCGGCCTTCCCCACGCTCGAGACCGCCGACCCGGCCGCAGCGCTGCTCGGGGCCCGGGCCATGCTCCGGGACCTCCGCTACCACCCCGAGCGGTACCTTGAGCCGCATGTGTCGCAGCCCGAGAGCGTCCGCGAACTCATCGCCGCCAAACGCCGCTGGATCGAAACACATCCCACCGTCACGCTGGCGCGGCGGCGATGTCAGGAGATCCGTGCGATCAACGAGCGACTCACCGCGCAGCTCGAGGGTAAACGGCTGGCGGCCGAGGCCGACATGACACGGTGCTCTGCGGCCGCGAAGGCGCGCACTGTCCTGAGATCGCGAGAAGTCCCCTGGTGTTTTTTCCCGGAAAACGAAGTGAAAAGCTTCCTGCTACTGGAAAACGGTGCAGGCCCCGCATAGATTGTCCGCCAACGGACTGATTTGATTGCGGCTCCAGGGAAAGGAGGCATCATGCATCGGGTGGATCGTTTCCCGAGAAGGCGGCCCGCATCGGGGGCACGCAGCGGCGTGTCGTCGGTGGGCCTGTCGGTGGGCACTGTTGTCGTGCGTCCTCGGCGGTCATCGCGGCCTGCAGCCCGCGAGCGTGCCGTGGCTGCTACGGCACGCCAGGCGAAGAAAAAGAGTGGCCTGAAGATTCGTGCCGCCACCCAGACCGGGGCCCGGCCCGCGGCCAGCAAGGCGGCTGCCAAGCCGGCCGCTGCCGTCAAGATTGCCGAGGGAACCGACCGTGAGCCGCAGGCCGCAGCGGCCAATCAGCGTGCGAAACGACCGTCTGCGGTTGTTGAAACCGTCGAAATCCGTCCTTCGGGCACCGTCGTATCTCGGCGTCCGATTGCGAAGCGGCCGGCGATTCAGCACGTGCCGCATCATCCGGTCCTGCCGCTCAAGCCCCCGGCCTGGATGCTCGAGGAGTGCCACGTGGCTCCCGCCCGGGCGGGCGATCAGAGCGAGATCCTGCAGCTCCTCGCGGGCCTGCCCGCGCCCCCGTCGCGAGCCGAGTTTCACGCGGCGGTCGACCATCCCGAGCATGATTCAGCCAACCGGCTCGTGGCCCGGCTCGCTGGTCGCATTGTCGGTCACGTGGAGATTGTGCCCCGCGACTTGATGGTCGGCTCGGCCGTCGTCCGCGGTGCGGTGCTCGACCGCGTCGCCGTGCTGCCCGAGTGCCGTGGTGCCGGCCACGGCCAGCGCCTCGTCCGCGCGGCCGAGGACCGTATTCGGCAATCGGGAGCCGCAGTGGCCTTTTCGCGGACGCGCATCGCACCGTCGTTCCACGAACTCGGCTGGAGCGTCCTCGGCCGTGATTCCGCGACGCCCGGTCGGCCGACCGACATCCTGGCGAGGCTCCTCGAGGCACCGCAGCGCGACGGCGAGCCCGTGACGATGCGGCAGTGGCGTCACGTTGAGCTACCCGCGATCCTGCGGATCTACAAACAGAACGTCTCGCGATTCATCGGTCCGATCGACCGCAGCGAGAACTACTGCCGGTGGCTCGTGAGCCGCGGCGCGTTCGACTCGATCATCGTCGCGCTCGTCGGCCAAGACCGCTACGAGCTTCACGAATCGAGCGCCCGGATCGTCGGCTACTGCATCCAGGCGGGCAATCGCGTGCTCGAGGTCATGTCCGACCCGGAGTTCGCCGGCCTGGAACGGGAGATTCTCGCCAGAGTGTGTGCCGAGGCGATCGAGAACGACCGCCAGGAGATCGTCTACGAGTCGAGCGCCGCCGATCCGCTCCATGAGGCCGTGGCTGGTGGTGCGAGCCTCGTGCAGGGAGGCGATCGGATGATCGTCGCCAAGGTCTTTCGGCCGCTCGACGTGCTCTCGGCCCAGGCGTCTGCGGTGGCCGCCCGCGTGGTGGCCGCCGAGATCAAGGAGACGGTGGAACTGGGCCTCGACGCCCCATCGTTCCGTGGCTCGATTATCGTCGACGCCAAGGAGCCGCGGGAAGCGGCGGTGCATCCAGGTCGCGTGGGCCGCAGCTACCTTCGGCTCTCCGACGACGAACTGGGCAGGCTCCTGCTCGGCCAGTGCGATCCGGTCGAGGCGGTGGCCGCCGGTCGCATGGAGCCCTCCACGCAGATGGCGCAGAAACTCGCCGGACAGCTCTTCCCCCGGACGCCACTGTGGTGCCCGATGTGGGACGACCTCCCGGCCTGAGTCACAGGCCTTCCCCCGTAGCACAGGTTGCTAACCTGTGCCGCCTCCATCGCAGACGGTTTTCAACCTGTGCCGTTGCCTCCGGGCAGCTTGACGGTCAGCCGTGGCCACGGGCGCCGGCCAGCCACTGGTCGGCCCAGGTACGGACCCCATCGACACCCTTGCGGTGGCAGAAGTCGCCAAGCGTCTCGCCCGCCTTCCGCTCCGCCTTGTAGCAGGCGAGCACGGCCGTGATCTCCTTGGAGAGATCCTCGAAGGGGACGACGTCCTTGTACTGCTCATTGAGCCGGTCGCCGAGCAGGCGGCCGCCGAGGAAGATCGTGTACTTGCCGAGGGTGCGGCCGACGATGCCGATGTCGGAGTTGTAAGGACGGGCGCAGGCGTTGGGGCAGCCGGTCATCCGCACCGTGAAGGCATCGTGAGCGAGGCCGAGCCTCGCGACCTCGGGCTCGAGCGAGTCGATCAGGCCGGGCAGCACCCGCTCGCTCTCCGCCACGGCCAGGCCGCAGGTGGGCAGGGCCACGCAGGCCATGCTCCAGCGGCGCAAGGTGGAGATCTCCTCGGAGGCCTTCACGCCGTGGTCATGAAGAAGTTTCACAATCCGTTCGCGGTCGGTGATGGCAAGGTCGGTGAACAGCAGGCTCTGGTGGGCCGTGATGCGCACGCCCGGCTTGAGGTCGTGGAGGATCCGCCGCAGCGCCGTCTTCAGCCGAAAATCGCCCGTGTCGTGCACGCGGCCGTTCTCGACGTTGAGCCCATAGAAATACTTTCCGTCTCCCTGCTCAAACCAGCCGATGTGGTCGTCGAAGCCGTGGACGTCGGCCGGGTGGCAGGGGGCCAGCGGCTTGCCGAAATACTCCTCGACCTTCGCGCGGAAGGCGTCGAGGCCCATCGTGTGGATCGTGTACTTGAGGCGGGCCGTCTTGCGGTCGGAGCGGTTGCCGAAGTCTCGCTGCACCTTGACGATCGCCTCGGCGATCGCGCACACGTCTTCCGGGAGCACGAAGCCGAGTCGCTTGCCGAGCGCGGGAAAGGTCTTGGCGGCGCTTGGCGTCACGCCCATTCCACCGCCGGCGAGCACGTTGTAGCCGAGGATTTTTCCATTCTCGTGGACGACGAGGAAGCCAAGGTCGTTGGCGTAGATGTCGGTGCAGTTGTCTTCAGGCAGTGCGAAGGCCGTCTTGAACTTCCGCGGCAGGTAGGTCGGGCCGTAAATCGGCTCCACGTCTTTGTCGGCGGAGGTGCCTCCGGCGAGCGTCTTCTCGCCCGTGTCGGGGTCGGTCAGCCAGATCTCGTAGTAGGCCCGTGTCCGCGGGGCGAGGTGCTTGGCCAGTTCGTCCACCTTGGCCTGCATCTCGTCGCGAACCGGGTTGCCGTGGATCGGGGCCGGGCAGCACATGATGTTGCGCTCGACGTCGCCGCAGGCGGCCAGCGAGGACATCTGGACGTCGTGGATCCGCCGCATGAAGGGCTTGAGGTCTCCCTTCACCACCCCGTGATGCTGGATCGACTGCCGGGTGGTGAGCCGGATCGTGCCGTTGCCCACCTCGTCGCCCAGATCCAGCGCCGAGAGCAGTTGCGCGGCCGTCAGCTTCCCGCCGGGCACGCAGGTGCGGATCATGAACGAGACCTGCCGCTCGCTCTTCTTGCCGTCGGCCGACTTCTTTCGGGTCTCGCGGTCGTCCTGCTGGTAGGTGCCGTGGTTCTTAAGCAGCTGGATCGAGCCCTTGCCGAAGCCGGCGCCGCCGTCGGTGAGTTCCTTGGCGATGTCGCCCGCAAGATAGTTGCTCGCAGCCTTCGTCACCTCGACGGCAGACGGCTTTGCGGCGGCGGGGGTGTCGGTGGATTCCGCGGTTGGTTCGGCGGTGGCCATGGTGCTGTCCGGGTTGGCAGAGAGGATGTGTCAGGACGATCGACCAAGAAAAGAATAGGCAATCGGCCGACCGGGTGCGATATCGACGCGAATGGGGGATACTCGATGTGTTCCCGAAGAATTGACGAGGAGGATCGCGATGGGCCACGCCCTGTTCTTTCTGTTCGCCGGTGCGGCGGGGCTGCTCTGGACCGCGGCCTGCACGGCGGCGGCGGCCCGGGTGCGGCGGGGCTGGCTCAAGGCCCTGCTGGCGGCGGTCGGGGCCGGCCTGCCGGTGATCCCGCTGCTCCCGATCGTGGCGGCGAGCTGGTGGCTCGCGTTCGGAATGCGGATCGAGGCGACCTGGTTTCCGTATGTGTTCACGCTGCTCGTGTCGCTCTTCATCGGTGGTGCGTGGATCGTGTGGGCGGGTCTCGCCCCGCGAGACGGAGGCGAGCCGCCGGCCGCCCGCTGGCCGCTCATCGGCCTCATCGCGCTGGCAGTGATCGCCGCAGCCGTGACCGCGGGCGTGCTCCTGATCCTCGACAACGCAGTCGCCGCCCAGGCTTCGTACCTGCGTCTGGAGGCCGCGAACCTCATGCAGTCAAACCTGCCGCCGGTGGTGGCTGACGACGACAACGCCGCGGCCCTGCATCTGCAGGCCGGCGCTGCGATCGCGGCCGACAAGGAGTTTGGCGCCGAGGGGTCTCCGCTCGATCGTGAGGGCGACGTGATGCGGGAGGCGGTGACCGCGTTTCTCGCCCGTCATGCCGCTACGCTCGACCTCGTGCGGCGGGCCGCCGACCGCGATACCTGCCGGTTCACGCGCGATTGGAGCCGGCCGTCGATGACCATGATCCTCTCAGAGATCCAGATGGTCCGGAGCGAGAGCCGCCTTCTGGCCCTCGCCGCGCGACGGGCGGCGGCCGAGGGGCGGCACGCCGACGCCTTGGCCGACATCGCCCGGATTCAGCGACTCGGCCGCCATGCGGCAGCGGAGCCGATTCTGGTGTCGTACCTTGTGGGGATCGCCCTCGATCACCTCGCCCTGGCGGAACTCACCGACCTGCTGCCCCGGCTTGGAGCCAACGACGCGGCGCTCCTCGACTCGCCTGACGTCCGCGATCTGGTCGGCCGGCCACTCGACCTCCTCCCGGCGCTCTACGGCGAGGAGGCGTTTGGGCTCGCGACCTTTGCCGGCTTTGCCGACGGCCGAATGACGACCCACGAACTCATCGGGCCGGATCAGGCGGGCGGCGCGTGCGAGAACTTCGACGTCGGACCGGGCTTCCGCGTCTTCCACCTGCCGGGCGACCTCGACGGCTACCGGCGGATGATGCGCGCCTTTCAGCAGCTGGCAGCGGATCGCGAGGCATCCACCAACTACGCCCAGACGAGGCGGCGGGCCGAGGCCTTGGAGAAGAGCCTGGCCGACCGTCGGCCCGGTGTCCTCTCGAGCCTGGTGCTCCCCGCGATCACCAGCGTATTTCAGGCACGCGCCCGCAGCGAGACCTTGCACCGGGCCGCGGCGGTGCTCGTGGCGGCGACGAAGCAGCGGCTGGCGACCGGCAGCCTGCCGCTCGAGCCGGCGGCCTTCGACGGGCCGGTGCCCTTCGCGATGCCCGCGGATCCACTCGCCGAGGTCAGCGCGCCACTGCTCATGAAGCGGAGCGACGATGGGATCGCGGTCTACTCGGTCGGCCCCGACGGCCACGACGACGGCGGGCCGGTGCCGCCGGGCGAAGAGGCCGCCGAGGGCAACGACGACGTCGGCTTCGTGATGGCAAACCTGTAGCACAGGTTTTCAACCTGTGCCTCACTGACGTCGCCCGCCGCTCGGGGCTGCCCGTGCCCATCGCCGGACGTTCGCCTCGGCCCTCCAGGCCTCGGCTCACTGCATGTCCGCGGCGCTTCGGCATCCTGCCTCCGCTTGCTCCCATAGCCCGGCTCTCGGGC
>QWPO01000157.1 GCA_003669255.1 Planctomycetota bacterium
ACGACCGGCGACTGGGTGGTGATGGCCGGCCAGGTGGGCGTCCGTGACCACGTGCACATTGGCGACAAGGCGGTGCTCGGCGCCCGCTCGGGAGTGTCGAACGACGTCGAGCCGGGGAAGACCGTGCTCGGCGAACCGGCGATCGACCTCCGCGATCGCAAGCTGCAGCTCGCCACGATCTCGAAGCTTCCCGAAATGCGTCGCGAGCTCAAGCAACTCACCGCCCGCGTCGCCGGCCTCGAAGGATCAGGCGGTCGGGGAACCGCCGAGGCTGCGTGACGAGGAACGCCATGTCCGAGCCTCGCATCCTCGCCAGCGACCGTCCTCTTGAAGGAGAACTCGTCGGCATTCTCGCCGGCTGGGGACGCTACCCGGTCGTCGTCGCCGAAGAGATCCGTCGCCGCGGCGGCCGCACCGCGATCCTCGCGATCCGCGACCACGCCGACGCCGCCCTCGAGCCGCTCGCCGACGTGCATGGCCACGTTGGGGTCGCGGAGATCGGCGCGGCCGTGGACTTTTTTCGCCACGCCGGCGCCCGCAGGGCGACGATGGCCGGCAAGATCCACAAGTCGAAGATCTTCGCCCGTGGGGCGTGGACCCGCCACCTGCCCGACTGGACCGGCCTCGCGACGTTCTGGCCCCACTTCGTCAGCCGCTGCCGCGACAATCGCGACGACTCGCTGCTCGGGGCGATTGCCGCCACGTTCGACGCGGCGGGCGTAACGATCTGCCCCGCCACCGACTTCGCCCCCGACCTGCTCGCTGGCGACGGCGTGATTGCCGGCCCCACCCCCACCCACCAGCAGCTTGCCGACGTCGTGTTCGGCTGGCGGCTCGCCAAGGAACTCGGCCGACTCGACATCGGCCAGACGGTCGTGGTCAAGAACCGCGCCCCGCTGGCGCTCGAGGCGATCGAGGGCACCGACGAGTGCATCCGCCGCGCCGGCCGGCTCTGCCCGACTGGCGGCATGACCGTGGTGAAGGTGGCGAAGCCCCAACAGGATCTGCGGTTCGACATGCCGACGATCGGCGTGGGCACGCTGGAGTCACTGGCGGCTGCCGGCGCGGTCGTGCTCGCGATCGAAGCGGGCCAGACGATCCTCATCGACGAACCCGAAGTCGCCGCCGCTGCCAGCCGGCTGGGCCTCTCGGTGGTCTCGTGCCACGATGCCGGCGGTGTTCCGCTCGTCGAGGGACTGACGGCCGCGGCGTGAACCCAACCACCGGCCGGTGGACCCTATACTCATGGCGTATGCTCGCCCGAGTCTTCCGCCGCTCGCTCGTCACCTGGCTCTGCCTCGCGGCGATGGCCACCCACGGCAACGCCGCTGACGGGACGTCTGGGCGGCCGCTGCCCATCGACACCGCAGTCGATGCATCGATCCCAATTCCGCCGACTGCGACGCACCATTGCGGCCGCGAGATCGCCCAGACGATGCACTTCACCGGCGCCCCGTGGCTCGTCCGCGAAAGCCGACAACGTGAGGAGGACTGCCGGCTGATGCTCGATGCGCTCGACGTGCGGCCCGGCCAGACCATCTGCGACATGGGCTGCGGCAACGGCTTCTACACGCTTGAACTCGCGCGGCGCGTCGGCCCCAAAGGTCTGGTGTACGCGGTCGACATCCAGCCTGAGATGCTCCGGATGCTTGCGGAAGCGGCCGGCCGGGAGGGGCTGACGAACATCCGTCCGGTGCTCGGCACAGCGATCGATCCGCGGCTGCCGGCCGCCGCGATCGACCTCTGCCTGTGCGTCGACGTGTATCACGAGTTCTCCCATCCTGACGCGATGCTTGCCCGTGTCCGCGAGAGCCTTGCCGACGGAGGCCGGCTCGCGCTGGTCGAGTTTCGCGGCGAGGATCCGGCCGTTCCGATCAAGCCCCTGCACAAGATGACCAAGGCCCAGATCCGCTCGGAACTCCAACCAGCCGGTTTCCGGGTGGTCGGCGAGTTCGACCGCCTCCCCTGGCAGCACCTGGTGTTCCTCGGGGCACAGCAGCCGGGCGAACGGGCCGCTGGCCGAGAAAAACCGTGAATTTCCGGGTTTCGGGCCCCCCACTGGCCGGGTTCCGATTATTCCGGTGGCGCCAGGTTGCATTCGCCTTCGGGCAGGCGGATACTGATTGACGTTGTCAGCCCCGGACCGGATTGGGTCCCGCTGCTCCCCCTGCTGGTGTCCCATGGCGATTCGCCCATCGAGTTTTTCGTCGGCAGACTCTGCCGTACGCGATCCGCGCGGCGGGTCGCTTGATCCCGCGGTCATCGTCGATGCCTCGGGTGGGACGCGACTCTCGACTGCAGGCGAGTCGACCAACTGGGTGCTCGGCAACAGTGCGGCGATGCGCCGGATCGCGAAGTCGATCGAGCGGGCTGCCGAGGTCGAGTGCACGGTGCTCGTCTGCGGCGAAACCGGCACCGGCAAAGAACTCTGGGCGCGGCTGCTCCACCGCAGCGGTCCCCGCCGCAACAAAGCCTTCATCCCGGTCAACTGCGCGGCGCTCACGCCATCGCTTGCCGAGAGCCAACTCTTAGGCCACGAGAAGGGTTCGTTCACTGGCGCCAATGGCCGTTCGCTCGGTATCTTCCGCGCCGCCGAGGGTGGCATGGTGTTTCTCGACGAGATCGGCGAGATGCCTGCTGAACTGCAGGCCAAGTTGCTTCGCGTCCTGCAGCAGCGCGAGGTGCTCCCTGTTGGCGCCAACGAGCCAGAGCCCATCGATGTTCAGATTGTCGCGGCCACCAACCGCGATCTCGAAAAAGAGGTCGAGAAGGGGACGTTCCGAGAGGATCTCTACTACCGCCTCAACATGATCGAACTGCGGGTGCCATCGCTCCGTGAGCGGGCCGAGGACATCCCGGCCTACATCGAGTTCTTCTCGACGAAGTTCTCCGATCGCTACCGGCTGCCGAAGTGGAGCCCGACCGCCGAGGCGCTCGCCGAGTTCTGCTCGTTCGAGTGGCCAGGCAATGTCCGGCAACTCGAGCACGTGATCGAGCAGGCCTATGTCCTGCAGATGGAGCCGAAGATTCCGGCTCGAAAGACGGCCGAGGGCGGCGCATCGGCGATCACCGCACCTGGACGCCTGCCCTGCCTCGACCTTGCCAAACTCCGCGAGCAGGCGATCCGCGAGGCCCTCCAGATGACCCGCGGTCACAAGGCGAATGCCGCCAAGCTTCTTGGCGTCCACGCCAACACGATGACGCGGCTGCTCAAGGAAATCGAGGGCGGCGAGGCTGCCACCGACGACGAATCGGCCGCCTAGTTTGTTCCGGCTGAGCCCGCCCCATTGGCTGTCGGCCGGCCATCTGTGTGCCGCCGGTCAGGGCAGCCGGCAGGATCCATCTGCACAGCCGCCAGAGATGCGGTAGCGGTTGCGGGCAACAAGGCGATACACAGCGGCCCAGAGCGGCATGCTGCCTGGCACGTGGAGCGGCACGGCAAGCGGCCACAGCGCCACCAGTCGCCGGGAGAGGTAGCGGACGGCCGCCGCGCCGCGCCATTCCCGACCGCGGGTGTCCACCACCACCATCTCCTCCATCATTTCCTCCCGCGACAAACCCGGAAAGGCCTCCGAAACGCGGGGATCGTGGAGGGATGTGAACTCCAGCCGGCCGGCGAGGTCGAGCCGGCGAAGAATCGAGATCTGGCCGCGGCAGAAGCGACAGTTGCCGTCGTAGAGCACGGTGTCGCGGGGCGGCGGAGATGGCGGGGCGGACGGTGTTTGGGCCTGGGCCATGGTGGCGCCCCGGTGGCTGTGAGCAGACTCCATGCTCCTAACCGCTCGGCGGTGCCGCCGCCAACGCGGGAGGCGCTTGTCGATCAGAGATGGCCAATCGACCCGCGACCCACCGGCGCCGCCGACGGCCGCAGGCTCAGGTTGCCGAAGTGGAGAATCGTCCCCGCCCCGATCGAGAGCAGCGTCCACGGAGCCCAATCAGGTGCGGTCATCGTCCTGGCCGGACCGCTGCCATCGATCGGAACCACCACGGCGGAATCGACCAGGAGCATCTCGACGCCCAAGACGCAGGCGAAGATTCCGGCCGCCAGAAGCACGCTCTTCGTCATCGTTGCCTGCCGCGGCTGGGCCGCATCTCCTCACCGGACCGTCGACCATCCGACGCACCGTGCTCCTTGCATCGACACACGACCGCCTGCCGCGTGAACAGCCGGGCGACTCGGGCAGGGTGCAACGGTCATAACGGCCATGCAGGGCCGGGCCACGGTCCCGGCTCATACGGGTTACACGTTGACCCTCGCTTATCGGAGCGGCCCCGCAGCCGGCCGGAGACATGCTCGGCGCCGGCGGGACTTGTGAGTTCTCTTCTCAAACGCTTCGGCGCGACCGCCGCGTAGCACAAGTCTCACCGGCTTCTGCGCGTGCCTCCGATCCGCCTGCTCCCCTTATCCGGAATCACACCCGATCCCAATGCGAATCGGGAAGACACACAGGTTGAAAACCTGTGCTACGGGATGCCGCGAGGGGCTGCCCGTGCCCCAGAGCCGGGCTATGGGAGCAAGCGCAGCCAGGATGGCGAAGCGCAGCGGACATGCAGAGAGCGTCGGGCAGGATGCCCGACGCGAACGTCCGGCGGCGGGGCACGGGCAGCTCCGAGCCTCGTGAGCACGCAAGGATCAGGTGTGACCCGTGTCAGGCGTCGGCAGCCGCGGCGGCGTCGCCGTGATCGGCGACATGGGGCCGCACCGGCCGGCGTTCGGTGTCGGTGCCGGGCACAAGCTGCGGGGCCCCGGTCGAGGCCTCCACAATCTCCTTGAGTTCAGCACCGTCGATCACTTCGCACTCCATCAGCCGAGCGGTCACCGCCTCGAGAGCCAACCGCCTGGTCTCGATGATCCGCCTCACCTTGGCCATGCCCTCGTCGATGATCCGGCGGACTTCCTCGTCGATCTCGCGGGCCGTCTGCTCGCTGTGGCTGCGGGCGGCGGGCAGGTCGGCGCCGGCGGCAGCGAGGAACGGCGACCGTGGGCTCTCCCGGTAGGTCACCCTCCCCAGCCGGCTCATGCCGTAGTCCATCACCATCGACCGGGCGATCTCGCTGGCACGCTCGAGGTCGTTCTGGGCGCCGGTGGAAACATCGGCATAGACCGCCTCCTCGGCGATCGTGCCGGCGAGCAGCACCTGGATCCGGCTCTCGAGTTCGCTCTGCGTGAGCAGGTAACGGTCGTCCTCTGGCCGCTGCATCGTGTAGCCGAGCGCCGCAAGGCCACGAGGAATGATCGACACCTTGTGCACAGGATCGGTGTTGGGGAGCGAATAGGCGACCAGAGCGTGGGCCGCCTCGTGGTAGGCCACCCGTTTCTTTTCGTCCTCGTGGATCACCCGCTTCTTCTTTTCGAGGCCGGCAGTGACCCGCTCCACCCCCTCATTGAACTCCTCCATGCCGACGGCGGGCTTGTTGTTACGGGCAGCAAGCAAGGCCGCCTCGTTGACGAGATTGGCCAGATCCGCGCCGACGAAGCCCGAGGTGATCCGGGCGATCTGCCCGATGTCGATGGACGGATCGAGTTTCACCTTCGACACATGCACCTTGAGGATCGCCTCGCGTCCGCGGACATCGGGGCGATCGACGAGCACGTGGCGGTCGAACCGACCGGGCCGCAGAAGCGCCGGGTCGAGCGTCTCGGGACGATTGGTCGCGGCGAGCACGATCACGCCCGAGTTGCTACCGAAGCCGTCCATCTCCACGAGCAGCGCGTTGAGCGTCTGCTCGCGCTCGTCGTGGCCGCCGACGACGCTCGTCCCGCGGGTCTTGCCGAGCGCGTCGAGTTCGTCGATGAAAATGATGCAGGGGGCCTTCGCGGCGGCCTGTTGGAACATGTCGCGAACCCGCGCCGCCCCGACGCCCACGAACATCTCCACGAAGTCGCTGCCGGACAGGCCAAAGAAGGGCACGCCCGCCTCGCCGGCGATCGCCTTGGCCAAGAGCGTCTTCCCGGTGCCGGGCGGCCCGACGAGGAGCACGCCCTTGGGGATGTGGCCGCCAAGGACCTGGTATTTCTCGGGGCTCCTGAGGAACTCGACAACCTCGCGGAGTTCATCCACCGCCTCATCGATGCCAGCGACGTCGTCGAAGGTGATCCCGAGATCTTCCTGGGCATACATCTTGCCGCGACTGCGGCCGAAGGCCATCGGGCTGCCCGCACCGCCGATCCGCCGCATCATCACGAAGAACAGCACGCCGAAGAGGCCCGTCAGAAACAGCATCGGTAGCCAGTTCCGCCAGGGACTCGGAGGATCCTCGTAGCGAAACGGAACACCGTACTCCTTGAGGGTCTTCATCAATTCCGACTCGGAGTTCTCGCTGGGGAGTTTGGCCGCGCGAAACCGCCGCTCCCCATGCGCCAGGCCGCCGACCAGCGGTCGGCGGGGCTGGCTCGACTCGTCGGCGGGATGGGCGTCAGCGACACCCCGCGGCGCCTCGCGAACCTTTCCAGACACCTCGAAGGCGCCGATCACGACGTCGTGCAGGTCGCCATACCGGATCGCGGACGCATCACCCTCGGACTTCTGCAGGGTCACGAAGCGATCCGGGCCATCGGTCGCCGAGGCCGCAATCAGCCGCTGCAGATCGCTGTAGGAGATCTCGAGATCCGGGGCGACGCTGACGAGACTGAGGGCGAACAGGCTGGCAACGCCGGCGGCCACCAGCGACCAGACGAGGTTTCCGCCCACGGCCGGCTTACGATCCGCAGGACGTTTGGGATTGTCGCGTTTCTTGGCCATGCCGCTCGACCGCCCACGGAGCACCGACCGGCCGCAGCTGACCGATTGGGAATCCGGAAATGGTAAGCGCACGCATCGCCCGCGACAAACGAACTCCCCCACCCAGTCACATGACCTGCGGAAAAATAGCCGGAAATTGCCTACCCCCCTCTCAGATCGCGGTGGAAGTTCCCTGCGACACCCCATAGACTTCCCCGATCGTGATGACCGGCCGTTTTGCCACTTCCGCCTTCCCTCCCCACATGAACGATCCCTCCTCGGGGGGATCGCCCATGGTGACAGCAACCCGTGCCCAGCCCCGCGAACGCGGCGGACCGCTCGGCGTGGCCGTCCTCGGGTCGACGGGGAGCATCGGCCGCAGCACGCTCGACGTGATCGAAGCCTCCGCCGGTCGGTTCAGCACGTGGCTGCTCGCAGCCCACCGCAGCACCTCGGCCTTGCTCGAACAGGCCCGTCGCATGCGGCCGGCTTGGGTGGTTGTGGTCGACGAGCAGGCGGCCGCCGACGTCGATCCGCGGTCGCTTCCGGCAGGCACGCGGCTCGCCGTCGGGCCGGAAGCACTCGACGACCTCGTTCGCAATCCGGCCATCGACCGGGTGGTCTCGGCGATCGTGGGTGCCGCCGGCCTGCGGAGCACCTGGGCGGCGGTTGAGGCCGGCAAGGCGGTGGCCCTGGCCAACAAGGAAACGCTCGTGATGGCCGGGCCGCTCGTGATGGCGCTGGCGGCACGGTGCGGGGCCACGATCCTGCCCGTCGACAGCGAACACTCGGCCGTGCATCAGGCCCTCTGCTCCGGCCAACACGCGGACGTCAAGCGAATCGTGCTCACCGCCAGTGGCGGGCCGTTCCGCACGAAGCCAAGGGAGGCGCTCGCCACGGTCACGCCGGCCGAGGCCCTCGCGCATCCCACGTGGTCGATGGGGCCCAAGATCACCATCGATTCCGCCACCATGATGAACAAGGCCCTCGAGATCATCGAGGCGCGGTGGCTGTTCGACATGCCGGCCGAGAAGATCGCCGTGCTCGTCCACCCGCAGTCGATCGTCCACTCCATGGTCGAGTTCGTCGACGGATCGGTGATCGCCCAACTCAGCCCGCCCGACATGCGGCTCCCGATCCAGTATGCCCTCACCTATCCCGAGCGGACTGAAGGCCCGGCGCGGAAGTTCGATTTCACGCGGCCGATGACGCTGGAGTTTGAGCCGCCGGACGTCGAGCGGTTCCCGGCGGTGCGGCTCGGCCACGAGGCGGCCGCCCGGGGCGGCACAGCCGGGGCGGTGCTCAATGCGGCCAATGAGGCTGCCGTAGGCCGATTCCTTGCGGGCGGGCTGCGATTCACCGACATTGCCGAGGCGTGCGCCCGGGTGCTGGATGAGCATCCGTTCGAGGCGGAACCCACGCTGGACGAGATTCTCAGGCTCGACTCGTGGGCCAGACAGGAGGTCGCGACGTGGTCGGGTTGCTGATGGTGCAGGTGGTGCCGCTTCTTGGTGGCACGTGGCTGGAATGGTTCGCGCAGCCCGCGAACCTGTGGGTCGTGCTCCAGGTCGCCGGCGGCCTGGGATTCGTGATCTTCGTGCACGAACTCGGTCACTTCCTGGTCGCCAAGGCCTGCGGCGTGAAGTGCGAAAAGTTCTTCCTCGGGTTCGATGTCGGGGGGCTCAAACTCGCGAGCTTCAAAGCTGGCGAGACGGAGTACGGCATCGGCATCCTCCCGCTCGGTGGCTACGTGAAGATGCTTGGCCAGGATGACAACCCAGCCGCGGCGGCCTCCGAGTCGCAGCGGGCCAAGCTCTCGGGAGACCTGCCCGCCGAGCCGGTCGCCGGACCGCACCCCGCCTGGGATCCCCGCAGCTATCCCGCGCAGAGCGTCCCCAAGCGGATGGCAATCATCTCGGCCGGCGTGATCATGAACGTGATCTTCGCCGTGCTGATGGCGTCGCTGGCCTACGGGATCGGTGTCCGCGAGATGACCTGCGCGCTCTCGAGCGTCCGCACGGGAGGCGCGGCCTGGCGGGCCGGCCTGCGGACGGGCGACGAGATCGTCGCGATCGCCGGCCGCAAGGATCCGATCTTCAACGACCTGCGTCACGGCGTGACCGTCGGGAGCGTCGCCAAGGGGATCGAGTTTACGATCCGCCGGCCGGGCGATGGATCGGAACGGACCATCGTCCTCAAGCCAGACACCGACCTCGGGGCTCCGACGATCGGCGTCACCAGTCCCTATTCGCTCACACTGCCAGCTGACATCTCCAAGGGGCTCGCGGGGGCTGCGGCTCTCGCAAAGCCGGCGCTCGAGGGGGGCGATACCATCCGCGCAGTCGACGGCACGGCCGTTTCAACCTATGCCGAACTGCTCGCCCTGCTTGCCGCGAAGCCGGCGGCCCCCGTCACGCTCACGGTCGACCGCCGGACCAAGGCTGCCGACGGCAAGGCTGGCCCCACGTCGACCGTGTCGATCGAACTGCCACCGCAGCCACGGCTCGTGACCGGCATGGCCATGACGCCCCTGGCCATCAAGGCCGTGCAAGACGATTCCCCTGCGGCGACTGCCGGCGTTCGCTCCGGCGAGCGGCTCGTGGCTATCGACGGCGATCCGGTCGGCGACCCATTCACGCTCGACGACCGGCTCCAAGAACGTGTCGGCAAGACCGTAGCGCTCACACTCACCACGCCCGACGGCACGAGCCGCATCGTTGATATCCAGCCCCGCGCCGTCACCTGGCGAGACGATGAAACCGCTGGAATCGGCAGCCCGCTGTCGATCGCGTCACTGGGACTCGCGATTCCCGTGCAGGCGACGGTCGCAGCCGTCGCCCCCGACAGCCCCGCCGCCACAGCGGGCATCGCCGTCGGCGACCGAATCGTGCGGGCCTTCATCGTCGAACCGGATGAACAACCCGACCCGAAGGCCGGCATCGACTTCTCGGACACCGAGCCCAACTGGCCGATCGTGGCGGCGTTGCTCCAGCATCTGCCGACCGGCACCACGCTCGCCCTGACGGTCGAGTCGGCGGCAGGCGGGCGGCGGGAGGTGATGGTGAAGCCCGAGCCGGCCAGCGGCGCGTATGTCGCGGATCGCGATCTAGTCTTCGAGCCGATCTACAAGACCATGAAGGCGGGGTCGATCGCCGGGGCGCTGCGGCGGGGCCTCCTCAAGGCCAAAGAAGACCTCTCGATGGTCTACGGCTTTCTCGGCAAACTCACGCGGCAGCAGATCAGCCCGCGGCTCCTTGGCGGTCCGATCGAGATCGCGAAGCAGGCGGGCCGCTCGGCCAACGAAGGGTTCGGACGGTTGCTCCTCTTTCTGACGATGCTCAGCGCGAATCTGGCAGTCGTGAACTTCCTGCCGATCCCGGTGCTCGATGGCGGGCACATGGTGTTCCTGGCCTACGAGTGGATCCGCGGCAAGCCGCCCAGCGAGGGCGTGGTGGTGGTGCTCAGCTACCTTGGGCTCGCGCTGATTCTCTCGCTGATGTTCTTCGTGTTCGGCCTGGATCTCGGCCTGATCCCGAGGCGGTAACCGCATGGTCGTTCGCCCGCGGTCGGCGGTGATCGCCGCGCCGGACGCATTTCCACCGGCGGGCGTCACAGCGATCGTCTTCGACGTGGTTGGCACGCTCGTCGAGCCGGCAGTGACCGTGGCGGACACCTATGCGGCCGCGGGAAAGCGACAGGGGGTCGACCTCGATCCGGCGACGGTCGCCCGACGATTCGCCACCGCTTGGCGGCGTCAGGAATCGATCGACGCGGTGGCGGCGATCCCATTTGCCACGTCCCGCGATCGCGAACGAGAGCGGTGGCGGGAGATCGTGACCGATGTCTTCGGCCCAGGCGGCGCGACCGCGGCCATCTTCGCCGACCTCTGGGCGCACTTCGCCCTGCCGGCGTCGTGGCGGACCGTGCGTCGAGGTGCAACCCTGGCCCAGGCGGCGATTGACGCCGGGCTCGTCGTGGCGGTTGCGAGCAACTTCGACGAACGCCTGCTCGCCATCGCGCCGCACCTCGACCCGCTGGCCCGCGCCGCCGCCGTGTTTCCCTCGTCGGAGATCGGCTGGCGAAAGCCGGCTGCGGAGTTCTTCCGCCACGTCGAGCGGCGGCTCGAGCGTCGCCCCGACCAACTTCTCTACGTGGGCGACGATCCCGATCTCGACGTCACGGCGGCGGCCAACGCTGGCTGGCGTTCGCTGCTCGTGGGCTGACCGACGCTCACGCCGACGTCAGAGTCCGCCAGCGGCCGCTGGCGGCGAGCAGGCCGGCGGCGACCGCGGCGAGGGCCGCCGTCGCGGCAAACGCCATGCCGGCGCCGTCGGCGCCGCGGTCCCAGAGCCATCCCGTGAGGAGGCCGGCGGGCAGTGCCATCAGTCCCTGCACGAGCGCATACCAGCCGAAGGAGGTGCCCTGACGGCCGTCGGGGGAGAGGGCCGCGACGAGTGCCCGCTCCGCCGGCTCCGCGATCCCATAGGCCACCGCCAC
>QWPO01000028.1 GCA_003669255.1 Planctomycetota bacterium
CATGCGTCCCCGGGAGACCGGCCCAGTCCGTGGCGACGCCACGCGGACCGACAGGCCCGCGGAGTCCAAGGAAGGCGACGACGCAGCCGGCAGCGAAGGCCGTGGCCGCCGGCGCCGGCGGCGGCGTGGCGGCGAGGGACGGTCGCGAAGCGACCGTGAATCCTCGTCTTCGTCATCATCATCGAGCCGTGATTCGGGCCAGCCACGCCAGCGAAGCCGGAGTGGCCGGCGGTCGTCCGGAGAATCTCGGTCGTCCTCTTTCTCGCGGGGCCGCCGCGATGACTTCGCACCGGTCGCCGGCCGTCACGAAGACGATGACGAGGGCCTTGAGTTCCTCGGGGTCGAGGAGGCTGGCCAGGAGTCGCAGCGCCGTCAGCGGGCCGCCGAGGACGAAGACATCCTCGTCGAAAGCGGCCTCAACACGGTGCTCGACGTGCCCAGCTGGGTCGAGGCGATCGGGATCGTGATCGCCGGCAACCTCGACGCCCGCAACAAGGGCCGCAGCGGCGACCGCAGCCGCTAGAGCGACACGTCGATTACTTCAGCGAGATCGTCCGGGCCAGCGGCCGGAGGATCTGCTCGACGACGCAGGAGTCGACCACCTCGCGGCCGAGTTGGGCCAGCCGATCCATCGCGTCGACGTAGCTGGTATCCGGGTCGAGGCTGCCGTACTGCCGGGCCGTCACGTACACGCTCAGCTGCTCCTCGTTGAACTCCCCGGTCCGCACCTGGAAGGCGTTGGTCCGTGTCTCGGTGCTCACCCGCACCTGAATGCGGCAGTCCTCCTCGATGGCGATCGTGAGCGACGGCTCGTAGTTGATCACTCGCGCCCCGGGGGCGTCGCCGAGCCGTTCCAGGGCCGGCCCCACTCCGAGGGCCTCGGCAAGGAGGGCGTTGTGGTTACCGCGATAGGCGAAATCGAAGCCGAAGAGCACGTCGAGAGCCTCACACTCAAGCGGGCTCACCGAGAGGAACGCCGGGGCGAGATCGAGCACCAGACGGTGCTGCTCGAGGGCATCGTCGATCGATGACGGATTGACCTGGCCGGAGCAAAGCCGCTTGGCCTCGACCGCGGCCCAGCGGTAGCGCCCCTGGTCCTTGTCCTCCTCGAGCACGTAGTCGCGCTTGTCGCGGCAGTAGAACTTCCGCATCGACGGAAAACGCTTCTGCACCCGCTCGAAGTACTGGAGGATCGTCTCCCTCTGGGCCGGGAGTTCGATCTCCGTGGCCAGGTTCATGTTGACGTAGAAGTCGTCGGCGAGCGACGCGTAGGGCGTCATGTCCTGGAGGAACTCCCGAGGAAAAAGGGGCGGGGAACTCGCGAGTATAGCAAGGCGGGGCCGGCATCTCGCCCCGGGACGTCCGCTGGGACCAAGGCCCGGATGCCCACGACTGGAAACCTTCCCCGATGATCGTCATAATCCGGAGCGACGGGGGGAGTTCGGAAGGACCCTCCGTCCTTCTGCGCTCCGCCCGCGTGCAAGAGCGCCCAGCCATGGCTTCGAACTCCGGAGCAGCCAGCATTCCCGACGAGCGGCTGTCGATCGAACAGCGGCACGACGGCGCCATTCTGGTCCGCGTGAAGTCGGAGGGCACCGAGGGCTCGCGACTCCCCGACGCTGTGTTCTCGTTTCGCTGCGGCGACCCCCAGTATTCCTACTGGCTCGCTCGCCTCAAGACGGCCGACGGCAGTCGCTGAACGCCGCTCACAGGCCCTCGGTTTGATCCTCACGCGTTCAAGAGGCTCGTGGCCTTCTCGTAGCACAGGTTTTCAACCTGTGTGTCTTGGTTGAGCCCTATCAGTCGTCGCGCGAACTGGCGATCAGCGAGATGAACTCGCGGTTGCTCTTGAACTTCGCGAGCTGCTTCGTGAGTTGCTCCATCGCATCCACGTGGTGCATGCTCGACAGCGTTCGCCGCAGCATGTTGACCGCGTGGAGCGTGTTGGGATCGAGCAGCTTCTCCTCGCGACGTGTTCCTGACTGCGAGATGTCGATGGCAGGCCAGACACGGCGGTCGGAGAGTTTCCGGTCGAGCACGAGCTCCATGTTGCCGGTGCCCTTGAACTCCTGAAAAATCAACTCGTCCATGCGGCTGCCGGTATCGATGAGGGCGGTGGCCACGATCGTCAGCGAGCCCCCCTCCTCAAACACGCGGGCCGTGGCGAAGAGCTTCTTGGGAATATCGAGGGCCTTGATGTCGACGCCGCCCGACATCGTCCGGCCGGTGTTGCCGACCCACTTGTTGAAGGCCCGGGCCATGCGGGTGATCGAGTCCATCAACAGGAACACGTCCTTGCCGGTCTCGGCCATCCGCTTGCAACGCTCGACGACGAGTTGCGAGAGCCGCACGTGGCTCTCCACGTCGCAGTCGAGGCTGCTGGCGAGCACATCACCCTTCACCGACCGCTTCATGTCGGTGACCTCCTCGGGCCGCTCGTCGACAAGCAGCATCACGAGGCTGAGTTCCGGGTGGTTGGTGGAGATGGCCTGCGAGACCTGCTGAAGGAGCACGGTCTTGCCCGTCCGCGGTGGCGCAACGATCAGGGCCCGCTGCCCCTTGCCGAGGGGCGTGAGGATATCCATCACCCGCGTGGTGATCGGCTGCTGTCCCGTCTCGAGACGTAGCCACGTCTCGGGATTGATCGGCGTGAGCTGGTCGAACGCCTTGACGTTGATGTAGTCGTCGGGAGGCATGCCCTCGACCGACTCGATTTCGCGAACCCGCGGTCCCTGCTGCCGCCTGCCGGGCTGGACGAGAGCCTTGAGGTACACGCCCTCGCGAAGGCGATACCGGTCGATCATCGTGGCCGGCACGAAGGGATCGGTGCGTTCCCGCGTGTAGTTGGTCTCCACGCTGCGGAGGAATCCGTAGCCGTTGGGGTGCATCTCCAGCACGCCCACACCCGGCTCCAGCGGGATCGGCTCGCCGTTTTCAGCGACCTCCGGCTCCAGCTCCGGCGGCCTCATGCCCTCGCTGTCCATGTCCACGGCCCCGGCTCCGGCCTGCGGCGGGCCACCACCGCCACCACCGCCACCGCCGCCGCCACGGCGAAATCGGCGACGACGGCCGTAGCCGCCGCCTTGGTATCCCTGACCGGGGCCCTGCCCCGGACCCGGCCCAGGCCCCTGACCGGGGCCCTGTCCCTGACCACCGTACCCACCGGGACGCCGCGAACGCCTGCGCTTCGACATGGATGCTGAAAACCCCTGAACTGGAATCTGATCTGAAATCCGAACCGGAAACCGCCCTGAAATGCTGGTCACTCGGAAAGCGTGAACACCGTCTGGCTCAACCTGGCTGCTTTCGCACGGACGTGGGCGTCACCGCCCGAATCCTGAGACGGACTTTCCGCGGACGACCGTGGAAAATCCTCGAAAACGAAGCCGTCGTAACGACGGCATCCGAAACGATGCCGCGACCTCTGACCCGGGGCTCTTAGGAAACCCCAATGGGAAGACCCCTCGCGGAGTCCTGACTCCCTGGCCGCGACCCGTCTCACAAGCTGTTGAGACGAAGCCCTGCGACAAGCCTCCGGAAGGCTCAAAGCTCGTTCCGGAATCGTCAGTCACGACGACTTGCGAAGTATCCGTGGGAGCTGCATATCTGTCAAGCAGGGGGACCAACAGGACACCTGCCGGGGCGTCGCGAAAAACCCGATAAAATACGCATGAATAGGTGTTTTCGCCCCGGAGAACTGGGGGGGCTGGGAGGCCCGTCACGAGCCTTGTTTTCGAGTGCTGGCTGCCGCTGGCGATTTCGATGCGATTCCTGCATCCGGATCAACCGATACCAGACGCAGGGTTTTCCCGATCGGCAGGCTGCCCAAGCCTCCGGGCAATGGTGGCCGGAGTCAGGGGCGACGCCGCGACCGGATTCTCGATCACGGGGCCAGAGCGATGGGTGGGGCAACAACAACAGGTCGGTGGTCAGCTGTGTCGCATGCGGCGACGACTCGTACGGTCGGCGTGCTGGTCTTCGCGCTCTTTTCCGTTCCCGCATGGGCGGGCATGACGTGGCATGAGGATCTCGCTGCGGCCCAGACCGCATCCGCCGCGAGCCGTAAGCCTGTCCTCGCCGTGTTCACCGCGTCGTGGAGTCCGGAATCGACCGCGTTTGAGCAGCAGGTTCTGGTTGCCAACGAAGTCGAGGCCGTGCTGGCGGCGTGCTTCGAGCCGATCCGCATCGATGTCGATCAGCGGCCCGGCCTCACCAAGCGACTCGAGGTGGCGCACGTGCCATCGGCATGCGTGCTCGGCGAGGGCAATGCGGTCCTCGCACGATTCGACTGCCCGTCGACATCACCCGGTTTCGTGGCGATCGCGGCACGCACCGCCCAGGAAGCCGCGTCCTGCGCCGCCGCCAAGCAGCCGACCGGCGACGCCTCGGCCGTGGCATGGAGCGTGGCCTCCGACGACCGCTCCGCCGCTGAGCGGGCGGCCGCCGACTTCCCCGCAACACCTGGCGATGGCAGCCCGCTGACGGAATCAGCCGCTCCGACGGCGTTGGGGCGTGGCTCGATCTCACTCGTGACGGCGAAAGTTCGGCAGCTCTCCAGCTTTGCGACCGGAACCTCGCGTTCCGTGGGCAGCGGCGCGCCGCAGCCGCCTTCGTCGCCCGCCATCGCTACCAGCGAGCCGCCGCCGAGCCGCTTTGTATCGTCCACTCCTAACGATCAGCCGACGCTCCCGCAGTCCGCGCCTCCGTCGTGGCCCGCCGAGCCGGCCAGCCGGGACTCCGCCTTCGCCAACGCCCCGCAGCAGCCTGCGGCTGCCCAAACGATCGAACCTCATCCAGCCGCAACGCCGTGGCTGTCCGGTTCTGCGTCGGCGGGTGCCTTGCCGCCATCGGGCCCCGAGTCGTCGGCCGTCGCCGCGGATCCGTCCGAGAACACAAAGCCAACGAGCACGTGGTCGTCGTTCGTGACCGCATTTCAGAAGCCGTTCAGCATCTTCTCGAAGCCGTCCAAGCCCGCAGAGCCGCCGACGATGCCGCCCGCGCGGCCCACGTCGCCGCTCGCCGCGACGCCCTCGACAACGGCTTCGGCCGCCGCCTCGCTCGCGGACGCGGCTCCGGTAGGCCCCGATCCTCACGGCTCGATGCCGCTGGGGCTCGAGGGCTACTGCCCCGTGACGCTCGCCGAGAAGGGCGTCTGGACGGAAGGCCGCGCCCAGTGGGGTGTTAGGCACCGCGGTCGCACGTACCTGTTCGCCGGCCCTGAACAGCAGCAAGCGTTCCTGGCCTCGCCCGACCGCTACTCTCCGGCCCTCTCCGGCGACGACCCTGTGGCCGTCGTTGATCAGGGCAAGAGCCTGCCGGGCCGACGGGCGTACGGTGTGACCTATCAATCGCGGATGTATCTCTTCTCTTCTTCGGAGACGCGGGCCCAGTTCGCCGCCAATCCGGAGCGATACACCGCCCCCGTGACGCTCGCCGAGCGGCCGGCACCCGTCGACGCCACTCGGCGGTACTAAGATCACCGCAGGGCGTGCTCTCCGGTAGCACAGGTTCGCAACCTGTGCCGTTTTCTGAGCAGGTTAACAACCTGCTCTACATTTCCCCACGTAGCACAGGTTGGCAACCTGTGCCGTTTTCGAGCAGGTTAACAACCTGCTCTACGTGCCTCCCCGTAGCGCAGGTTTTCAACCTGCGGCTCCTCACGCGGCGGTCAGCGAGCCCGCGCCCAGCCTTTGCTCCGCTCCACCGCGTCACGCCAGGTGGCGAGCATCCGCCGTCGCTCCTCGGCGGTGATCCGAGGCTCAAACCGCCGCTCCACGCGGCGGGCATCGGCCACGGCCGTCGCGTCGGCGAAGAATCCTGCTGCCAGGCCCGCCAACAGTGCCGCGCCGAGCGCCGTCGTCTCCACCACCGCCGGACGCTCCACCACGAGCCCGATCACATCGGCCTGGACCTGCATGAGGAGGTCGTTGCCGCTGGCCCCACCGTCCACCCGCAGATGGCGGAGCGCGACCCCCGAATCCCGCTGCATGCACTCCACCACATCGGCCACCGACAGTGCGATGGCCTCGAGCGCCGCCCGGGCGACGTGGCCACGGCTCGTGCCCCGCGACAGGCCGATGATCAGGCCCCGCGCCGCGGGATCCCAATAGGGTGCGCCAAGTCCAGTGAGCGCCGGCACGATCGTCACGCCGCCGTTGTCGGCCACGCTCGTCGCGAGCAGCTCCACGTCGGCGGCCTTCTCGATCAGGCCGAGGCCGTCGCGGAGCCAGCCCACGAGCGCTCCCGCGATGAACACCGATCCCTCCAGGCAGTAGTGCGGCCCGGGCGGTGACCCGCATCCGGGTGTCGTCAACAATCCGCTGTCGCTCACCACCGGCCGGTCGCCGGTCGAGAACATCAGAAACGCCCCCGTGCCGTAGGTGTTCTTTGCGTCGCCGGGCCGCTCGACCCCCTGCCCGAAGGCTGCGGCCTGCTGGTCGCCGGCGCAGCCCAGGATCGGCACGGCCGCGCCGAAGAGTGCCGGCTCGGTCTCCCCGAACCAACCGCTCGACGGCCGGACCTCGGGCAGCATGCACCGCGGCACGCCGAAGATGCGGCAGAGGTCGTCGCTCCAGGCAAGCGTGCCGATGTCGAAGAGCAGCGTGCGGCTGGCGTTGGTGACGTCGGTGGCGTGCACGCGGCCGCCGGTGAGCCGCCAGATCAGAAACGAGTCGACGGTGCCGAAGAGCACCTCGCCCCGCTCGCACCGCCCACGCAGACCGGGAATCGTCTCCAGCAGGTGCACGATCTTCGTCGCGGAGAAGTAGGGGTCGAGCACGAGGCCCGTCCGCCGCCGCACCTCTAGCTCGACGCCCGCGGCCTTCAGCCGTGTGCAGATCGGCGCCGACACGCGGCTCTGCCAGACGATCGCCGGCGCGACCGGCTTTCCCGTCTCCTTCTCCCAGAGGATCGTCGTCTCCCGCTGGTTGGTGATCCCGATCGCGGCCACGTGGTCGGCGGCAACGCCGGCCGACTCGAGCACCCGCCGCGCGCACGAGAGCTGCGTCCGCCAGATGTCCTCAGGGTCGTGCTCGACGATCCCGAGGTCGGCGCCGTCTGGCCCCGCCTCGCTGCGGGCGTGCTGCGGAAACTCCTCCTGGGCCACCGCGACCGGTGTGCCCCGCTGATCGAAGAGGATCGCACGGCTCGAGGTGGTGCCTTGGTCGAGTGCGAGCACGCAGGTGGCCGAGGGCCGCGATGGCAAGGTCGAGATCTCCGTGATGGGCGAAGGACGTGGGGGCCGAGTATCCTCGACAACGTCCCTGGACACGAGCCATGCCGCCGTCGCTCCCCAATCGCAGGAACCATCGTACCGCTCGCGGCCGATCCGTCGACGGCTCAGCAGTGCTCACCACGGGCCTCATGCTGCTGTTCGCCCTCGCTGGCTCAGGCCACTCCGCCGTACCGGATCCGGCCGCACTCGACGCCGCGGTTCGGGCCACGTGGACACGCGTTCCCATCCGCGACTGGGCTCGCCGCGTCTCGGAGATCACGGGCGCCACGGTCATCGTCGATTGGCGGCTCGATCCAGACGTCAGCGTCACCCTCGCGAGCGACGGCGACACGCTCCGCTCGCTCCTCGACCGTGTGGCCGCTTCGACGGGCGCGGCAGTGGAGCCGCTCGCCTCGACGACACGGCTCGTGCCCCGTGAGGTCTCGGGCCTCGCAGCGGCCGCCGAAGCAGCCCGGCGCCGCGATCTCCGCGGGCTGCCTCCGGAGATCCGCCGCATCGCCGAACGTCGAGCGTCGTGGACCTGGCCCGCGGCCGCGCAGCCACGCGACCTGGTCGCGGCCGCGGCCGACGACGCGGGCATCACGATCGCCAGCCTCGACCGCGTGCCGCACGATCACCTGCCGGCCACGTCGCTGCCCCCGCTCCAACTCGCCGAGCGTCTCGATCTGCTGCTGGCGAACTTCGATCTCCGCGTCGACTGGTCGGCCGCCGGTGGCACGATCGTGCCGATCGATGCGGGCGTTGACCCACTCGACGGCACTGGCATCCGCTCGAAACCGGTTCGCCCGATCCGGCCGCGCGAGGTGCCGAAGCGAGCCGGCATCGCCGTCTACTCCCTCCGTCTCGAGGCGCCGCTCAACCAGGCGGTGCCTGCCGTGGCGAAGAGTCTGGGGCTGGCGTCGTCGCTCGACGAGGCATCACTCGCGGCCCGTGGCATCGCCCCTGGAGAGATCGTTCGGGTGGATGCCCGCGACCTATCGCGCGACGAACTGCTCGACGCGATCGTGGCTCCGCTCGACCTCGAGTGGAGGATCGAGAACGAAACGCTCCGCGTGTTCGCCGCTCCGGCCGCCCGCGATGCCCCGAACCCGTGAACCGACGCCGTGACCAGCGCCGTGCCGCGACAGCTTACGGCTGCGCGATCGAGCGATTGCCCGACTTGCCGCGGGCAACCTCGATGTTCTGCCGCGACGGCTGGTGCTGCGGATCTCGCTTCAGCGCTTCCGAGTACGACCCCACCGCATCGGCATACCGTCCCTGATAGGACTGCGCGACGCCGCGGTTGAACCAGGCGCGAACGTCCTTCGGGTCATGACGGATCGCCTGATCGAAGTCAAACTCCGCCTTCCGCGGCTGGTGCGTCTGCAGGTAGGCCAGACCACGGTTGAGGTAGGCGAGCATGTACGTCCGGTCGCGGCGGATGCTCGACGCGTAGGCGTTGATCGCCTCGAGCGGACGGTCGAGTTCGACGAGGGTCAGCCCGCGCCAGAGTTCCGGCCGCGGGTCGTCGTAGGCAATGCCCGCGGCATCCTCGAAATCCTCGAGGGCGATGCCGTACAGGCCGAGGTGGAACCAGGCGATGCCACGACGCAGGTAGAGTTCGGAATCCTGCGGATCGATCGCCAAGCCCCTCGAGCAGGCATCGACGCAGCCTTCGAAGTCACCGAGCCGCCGCGATGTGACGCCAAGCGCGAGGTAGGCGAGCGTCATCTTCGGGTCGAGCTTGATCACCTCGCGGATCTTCTCGCGGGCCTCTTCGAGCTTCCCAGCCTTGTCGAGCTTCTCCGCCTCTCCGAGCAGTTTTTCGGCCGGTGTCGGCTCCCAGTCTTGGCTCTGGCTGTCGCGCATCGAGGGACGAGACCGGTCTGATCGTTCAGCCGGATCGCCCGACACCGTCGTGTCGGGGAAAGGCACAGGCAGCCGGGGACTGGCTTGCGGCCCGGCGGACGGCCGCTCCTTGGGCATGGTGGGGGCAGGCTGCCGCGGCGTGGGCCGCTGCTCGGACGGCTTGGCGGCGTTGCCGCGGCCGAACGGATTCAGTTCGTCGGCGAACGGGTCATCCTCGGGCACTCCGCCCGGCTCTCCGCCGCCCTGGGCGTGGACCAGAGAGGAGGCCGCGACGACCGCGAAGCAGGCGGCACAACAAGCGGCTGCAAACAAGGGCCGCATGCGAAGGAGCATCGTGAAAGGTGTGCGCTGGGTCATGGTGAGAAAGTATCCCTTTGGAAGATCGGCAATTCAAAAGCTGGAAACGGTGCTCCGGGAGGGCGATCGGTCATCACCCGTGCAATCCTCGCAACCCGTCGTGGTCCCGGAACCCCGACAGCCGCGGCTGGGCCGTTAGGCCGGGCCCGCCTCCAGGAGCCCACCGAGCCGCTCCTGAATGCCGCTCTTGATCTTTCCGGCAAAAAGGCCGGCCATCGCGGGCACCTCGAGCCGAACGACCAGTTCCGCCGGCAGAATCTCGACGTCGCTCTCGATGGGCATGCCCATCACGTCGAGCGACAGCTGCAGGCGACCGTCTTCGTGCCACTTTGAATCGATGGCGCCGACCTTGCCGGCAAAGTCGTTACGGGCGCGGCCGACGGCCACTTCGAGACGGCGACGAACCTCGCTCTCGTCGAGGCTGTGCGGAATGCGAACTTCCATCGATTTCACGGGCTCAACTCCTCCGGGCAATGCGTGATGGTGACGGGCTGCCGCCAGCGGCTGATTCCGCCTCCGCGAGTGTACCCACGAGTTCGCTCACGTTCCCGCGGCGGACCCGGCCCATGCGGCCCCCCTCGCAGGCCGCCGACCGCACCCCCAGAATTTGGGCCCCAATTGCCGCAACCTTCGGCAGGTCGATGGCCGTCAACCGGCCCGCCAGGGCCACCCCCAAACCCCGCGAGCGGGCAGCCGACACCCACGCGCCGACGCGGTCGGTCCCGCCGATCTCGAGGAGCCCGCCGGCCGACTTGTCGAACGTGTCGATGAGGATCGTCGAGGCCCCGCCAGCCGCAGCTGCCTCGATCAGCTGGGCGGGATCTGGAGCCTTCGCGAGCTGCCAGTCGGCATAGGCGACGGCCACGAGTTCGATCGGCTCCGGGACGATCGCCGAAAGCCGTTCATGGGCCGACCGCCATCGGTCGAGCGACAGTCCCGAAGGCCCGACCTTCACCGCTTCCGGAAACGGAAGTCCGGCGGCCACGAGTTGGGTGGTGAGCGACTCGATGTGGGCCGCGATCGCGCGCTCGCCGGCGACGAGTTCACCGCAGGCGACCGTCAGCTGCGCCCGACCGGCGACCGCCTCGGCAATCGCGGCGGTGACATCGGCATCGGCTCGTCCGAGGGGCCCACGCGACGGCTCCTTCACGTCGATGATCGCAGCACCGCCAGCCACGGCCTCCTGCGCTTCGGCGACCGACCGCACGCTCACCAGCAGTCCAGCCGCCAGCCGGCTTCTCGTGGTGTTCATCGCTGCGACACCGGCGTCACTCGCCTCTTGGCCTCGAGCAGCCGCGCTGAAATGTCGCGGGCGATCGCCTGCGAGAGCGGCTCGCACCAGCGACCGTCGAACACCACGTTGCCATCCTCCCACGAGCCCCACGCCGATGCCACGGGCCGCGACCGCCACTCGACCGCCCGTTCGGCGAGCCGCATCACGAGGGTGCTCACGCGGCGGTCGGCAGTCTCGTCGTCGGCGCCGAGCGGCTGTGAACCCGGAAAGATGCACTCGACCACTTCCAGCGGCACCCGCTGCACGCCCAACGGCGAAAGCCGCACTTCGAGCGCGTCACCGCGACACGCAAGCCTCGGCCGGGAAGCGGCCCAGAGGAATGCTGCCCCGACCGTCAGGCCCGCCAGGCAGGCCGTGGCCACGAATGCGACTCCCCATGCCGGCGGGCGAACTGCGATCAGAACGGCGGCGGCGACCGCCGCAACGGCCATCATCGCCACGAACAGCACGGCCGCCGGCCTGAGGTTGGCCCGCAGCCAGACCTCGTCCGCGGCATGGGTCTCTCGGCTCAGTTCCGCTTCCGCCGTCGCCTGACCTTGCATACGATCTGCCGTCGATTCCCTTGCCACGAAGAGGCTTCCACCATGCACGATGCAGCACCCGCTGGCGCCGGCCGACTGCCCCTCTGGGGCATCGCCATCGCGCTGGCAGCCTACCTCGTCGCGGCCGCCCTGGGGCTGCCGCAACATGGTCGCGATTTGCTGGTCCACTCACAAGCGGCCCACGCTGACGACCACGATGCGGCCCCGCACGGCGACGCTGCCGTCCCTGAGAGTCACGCCGTCGCAGCACCGCCGGTAGCCACCGTGCTGCCGTTCGCCCTCCTGCTCGCGGCGATCGCGATCCTGCCGCTCACCCCGGGCCTCTCGCACTGGTGGGAGCACAACTCCAGCAAACTCGTCGTCGCGGGCCTGCTCGCGGCCATCACGCTCGGCTACTACCTCCTTGGCCACCGCCATCCGATCGATCTCCACTTCCCAGCCCACGCGGTGGTGCAGCCGGCGGCGGCAGGGCTTTCGTGGAGCACCGTCGGCACGGTGCTCATCAACGCGATCCTGGCCGAATACATCCCCTTCATCACGCTCCTCTTCGCCCTCTATGTGATCACCGGCGGCGTGCGGATCGAGGGCGACCTCGAGGCCACGCCCACCACCAACGCGGCCTTCCTGGCGGTGGGTGCGGTGCTCGCGAGCTTCATCGGCACGACGGGCGCCGCGATGCTGCTGGTGCGGCCGCTCCTCGAGACCAACCGCGAGCGGCGGCACGTGGCCCACACGCTGGTGTTTTTCATCTTCATCGTCTGCAACTGTGGCGGGCTGCTCCTGCCGATCGGCGACCCGCCACTGTTCCTGGGCTACCTCCAGGGCGTCGATTTCCTCTGGACGATGTCGCTCTGGAACGAATGGCTGTTCACCAACGGCTCGCTCCTGGTGATCTACTGGCTCTGGGACACGCTCATCGCCCACCCCCGCGAGACCCGGGCCGACGTCGTCCGCGACCGGCTTCTCACCCGCAGCCTCCGCTTCAGCGGCCTCTGGCCCAACCTGCCGCTGATGGCGGGCGTGATCGCCGCCGTGGCGTTCCTCGATCCGTCGAAGCCGTTTCCGGGCACCTCCTGGCATCCATGGATCTACCTCCGGGAGACGGTGCTCCTCGGACTCGTCGGGCTGTCGCTGCTCCTGGGCTCGGGCGAAGTCCGCCGCAAGAATGCGTTCACCTACGGGGCGATCCTCGAGGTGGCGGCGCTCTTCATCGGCATCTTCATTTGCATGCAGCCCGCCCTGGCCCTGCTCCACGTCCACGGCGCCAGCCTCGGCCTCTCGTCGCCGCAGTCGTATTTCTGGGCCACCGGGTCACTTTCCGCGGTGCTCGACAACGCCCCGACCTACCTCGTGTTTTTCGAGGCGGCCGGCATCGACCCGACCGACGGCCTCACCGGCGAAGAGGCCCGGCTCCTCGCAGCGATCAGCCTCGGGGCGGTGTTCCTGGGGGCGATGACTTATATCGGCAACGGCCCCAACTTCATGGTCAAGGCGATCGCCGAGCAGGCGGGCGTGAAGATGCCGAGTTTCTTCGGCTACGTGATGTACAGTATGGGGGTGCTGCTGCCGGTGTTCGCCGTGATGGCGTGGCTCTTCGTGTAGCAGCCGAGCCTTCCTTTTTTCGGGCCGACGGCGAACCCCCGGCCCCCACGCATGAACGTCCGCCCCGACTCCGACTTCGAGGTCGTCGAAACCGACTCCCAGGTTCGCGACCTCGTGGACCGCCTCGCCCCCCACCCGCACGTTTGCTTCGACACCGAGTTTGTGTCAGAGCACACCTATCGCAGCCAGCTCTGCCTGGTGCAGGTGGCCGCGCCCGGCATCCTTGCCGTCATCGACACGCTCAAGGCCCGCGACCTCGACCCGTTCTGGAGGCTCCTCGCCGAGCCCGGCCGTACGACGGTCGTCCACGCCGGCCGCGAGGAGTTCGGCTTCATTCTCCACGCGATCCAGGCCCGGCCGTCGCACCTGTTCGACGTGCAGGTCGCTGCGGGCCTCGTGGACCACGACTTTCCCGCCGGCTACGCCTCGATCGTCCGCCGCTTCCTCAACCTCCCGACCAACAAGGGCGAGACGCGGACCGACTGGCGGCAGCGGCCGCTCACGCAGGCGCAACTGGAATACGCCGTCGACGACGTCCGCCACCTGGAGCAGCTCTGGCGGAAGCTGGAGCGAAAGCTCGAGTCGCTCGGCCGCGTCGAGTGGATGCAAAACGAGATGGTGGCCTGGCAGGACGACGTCGAGGAGTCGTTCAGCCGCAAGCGGTGGCGCAGGGTGTCGGGGCTCAATGGCCTCTCCCGCCGGGAACTGGCCGTGGCCCGTGAGCTCTGGCACTGGCGTGACTCGGTGGCCGAAGAGCGCGACATGCCGCCCAAGCGGGTGCTCCGGGACGACCTCTTGGTGGAACTCTGCAAGCGAAAGAGCGCCGACGAGCGGCAGATCTCGGCGATCCGCGGCATGCAGCGATCCGACCTGCGGTACATCGTTAAGGGGCTCTCGGAGGCGATCGCCCGCGGCCTCGAACTCCCCGAGGATGAGTGCCCGGGCGGCGAGCGGCACCGTGCCCCACCGCCGCAGCTGGCGATGCTCGGCCAGTTTCTGGCCACCGCCGTGGCGGGCATGTGCCGCAGCGAGCACCTGGCGCCGGCGCTTGTCGGCACGTCGTCCGACATGCGCGATCTGCTCTCCTACAAGCTCGGCTACTACGACGAAGAAAGGCCCCCGCTGCTCGCCACCGGCTGGCGGTCGCGCGTGGTGGGCGACCTCGTGGACGACCTGCTCGCAGGCCGCGCCGCGCTCCGCATCGGCGACATCAAGTCGCACGATCCGCTCGTGATCGAGCGCTGGGGCGACCGCTGACGAGCGCCGCTCGAGGCTCCCACGTAGGTGCAGGTTGTCAACCTGCACAAGCATTCCGCGGCAGATCCCGCCGCGAGGGGCTACCCATGCCCCGTCGCCGGACGCTCACTGCGGGCATGCGACTGTCGCGCCGTCGCCGCCGTCCCGGCGTCGGCTCCGGCTTACGGTCGCCGGGCGCGGCCCGGCTCCCAGCATCCTGCCCTTCGCTCGCTCGATGCTTCCTCCGCTTCGCCATCGTGGCTGCGCGTCGGAAGCAACGCCGGCTCCCGGGGCACGGGCAGCCCCTCGCCCCCTCGTCGCGGTAAGGCGGTGGCAGAAGGCCAACGTCTCATCTGGGTGCCACACACAAGGGCACCGTTTCATGCGCCGCCGCCGGCCCGGATGGCCGGCCCGCCGACAGGCTGCAACGGCCACGATGGCGTTGCAGCCCACACAGCTGCCGGCCCGGATGGCCGGCCCACCGTCAGGCTGCAACGGCCAGGATGGCGTTGCAGCCGTAAAGCGGAGGGCACGGGATTCGAACCCGCAACCGATTTCTCGGCATCTGATTTCGAGTCAGACCGCTAGCCGTTCGCTTACCCTCCGGTGTTTGTTTACCGGATCGCGTTTCGGCAGGCCACGGCGGCTGATATTTCCCGGGAGAAACCGCGATTCCTGGACCATCACCGCGGTCGACTTCGTGCCGCGGGTGCCGGGGCGAACCGGAATCACTCGGGCGGAACTGATCCGCAGGAACCGAAAGCGGATGGCGAGTGATGGCCCTCCTTCAGTACGCAGCCCCGTGGCTCACGCCCGGAATCGAAGGCGACAGATAAAACGTGAATGCGGCGGTGCGAATGCCCTGGCGGACCTGCCGCAACCAGTTGGGCATGGCATTCGGATCGCTTCCGCTCCCCAGTTGCAAACCGTAGCCCGCCCCATCCTGGCCCCGCATGGCCGATGCGTTGCTTCCGCCTTGCGCGAAACTCTCGCCGTCCGTCGCCGCAACCTGCTTCCAATCCTCTCGAAACGCAGGATCCGCCGCGTAGCCAGCAGCCCGGAGTTCGGCCTGCCATCCGCCCGCCTGCTCGGGCAAAGCCTGGGATACAAGTCCGCTGGGCACGCTGACCTCGGCGATGATCGCGGCGAGGGGATTGCTCGAGCAAGACATCTCGCCGGACCTGCAGGAATCGAAATCGGAGCCACTGGAACGCTTTGCCACCGAGCGGCCGGCGGCAACCGTGCCTTCGACTCCGCACGCGTCAACCAAGCCGCCGCGGGCGGCTACGGGCAGGATGGCTGCCGCCAAGACGGCGAGTTTCGTCACAAGAAGGAAAGTGCGGCGGTCGGCGACATCACAGGTGGAAAACGTCATCATGATTCGTCTCCTGGCAGTGTGGTTGCGGCCCGGAAGCACCCACCACCACCGCGACGAATCACAAAAACCGAAGGACAATCCGTGAGCGTGAGCTAGGAAATCGGCCCCAGAATCAGAAACGGGGCAAATACTTTGCAGCACCGCCGGCAGAAGATCACAGGCACGTAGCCTGGACAGATGAGCCGGTAAGATTGCCGTCGGCGAGCGATTTCTCGTCGCGACGGTGATGGGTGCTTGCAGTAGCTTCTTGGTAAAAGAAACCTGTCAATCGAGAGTGTTTTAGCCGGCTATGGCTGTAGTGTCAAGTGTGTCGCAGATATTTTTTTGGGTTTGAGACTCGGCCGCGACGGGCCGCTTACGCCGCCCGTTCCGGAAAGGCCGGGCATGCCGACCGCACGCAGCGTGACGGCCATGCCGGCCCGGGGAGCCGCCGGTCGCCGCACGGCCGCTTCCTGCCGATATCTTCCAGGTACCGCGGGCAGCGGGCGCCTGGCCGGCCGCCCACCCGCATGGAGCGCTCGCGATGGCAAAAGACACCTGGCGACTCGTCACCCGTGGCACCGACGGCGAACTCGTGATCCACGACTTCGACTCGGCGGAGGGGATTCTCCGGACTCACCTGCCGATCGGGGCCGACGACTGCAGCACCGACCTCGACCTCCGTGGCGCGCCGATCTTCCGCACGCTCATCGGCCCGATGCCGGAGGGCCGCAATGTCGTCCGCTACGAGACGCCCGAGGTGTTCGAGGCGCTCACCAAGGAGTGGGCAGCCCCCAAGGCGCCCCGCCGCCGCAGCCGTAAGGCCCAGCAGCAGGCCGCACCGGTAGACACGACCGATGGCTGACACGATCTTCGGCAGGATCATCCGCAAGGAGATCCCTGCCCGGATCGAGCACGAAGACGACCTCTGCATGGCGTTCCACGACGTGGCGCCGCAGGCGCCGATCCACGTGCTCGTGATCCCAAAGAAGCCGATCCCGTCGCTCGCCGAGGCAGAGACTGGGGATGAGCCCCTGCTCGGCCATCTCGTCTTCGTCGCCACGCAGCTCGCGCGGAAGCTCGGGCTCGCCGACGGCTACCGGCTCGTCGTCAACTGCGGCCGCAACGGCGGGCAGTCGGTCGATCACCTGCACGTCCACCTGCTCGGCGGCCGGGCCCTCGGCTGGCCCCCGGGCTGAAGGCCGCCCATCGCTGCCGCGCTCGCGCCTCCTGAGTGGCTCACTGCCACCAGCTCTTGAACCGGTCGAACATCCCGCCTGCCTGCCGGTCGGCAGGCTGCGGCGCGACGGGCGGAGCCGCGGTTGGCGGCGGCTCGGAGACAACCTGCGCGGCCGCCACGGCAGCGTCTGACACGAAGGCCTCGAGAAACATCGGCCAGTAGCCTTCCAGACCGACGAGGCAGCCTCCCAGATCCCCGCTCGACCGCTGGTGCTCCAGCAGACTCACGGCGGTGGTGATTCGCGCCCGCTGCGAGTCGTCGAAAGCGAGATCGAAGACACGCACATCGTCGATCTGCACGCGGCCCGGACCAAGCAGGTCGAGCCTCACCCGCAGCGACTCCACAGGCTCGGCCGGAAGGTCGTCGACCTGGAGGACAAACTGCGACCACTGGCCGGTGAGTGGCCGGCCTCCGCTGAGTCCTCCGATCGCCGCAAACCGGTAGTACTCGCGGTCGCCCTGCACGCCCTCAATCGCGATTCGCAGCGGGGGCTGCACCGCCGCGTCGCTCACCCTCAGCCAGGCGGCCACGCTGATCCGCCCCGAGGCTGGCGCCGGAAACGGGTTGCTCCGCAGCGTTGCCAGCCCGTTGAACGAGGAAAACTCGAGCCCGCGGCCGGGCTGGTCGGGTCCGCCGGCGCCCGGAACGAGCGCCACACCGCCCCGTCGCGACTCCACCACCTCCCAGCCCGCGATCGACGCGGCCGGCTTGCCGTCTGTCGGCCCCATGCCGAGTTCGAACGCCGGGTTGTCGAGCACGTCGAGGGGCACCGGAGTCTCGAGCACATTCCGCCGCTGCCGCAACCGCTCGACGCGGTCCGCGAGATCGCGGCGGACATCATCGGCATAGTCTGCCTTGGCCACCCTCACGCTGCAGTCGCCCTCGAGGACCACGCACCGCACGCCCCAGGCAGCCAGCGGCACGATCACCTCGGATTCTCCCGCAGTGGCCAGCGGAGAGCCGTCCACCGCATCGACGGCCGTGGAGGGCCGGCCGGTCACCGCCAGCCGTGCCGTGACCGGCACCGCGGTGAGATTCGATACGAGTGCCCACGCCAGCCCCTGCTGGCGACACGCGCGGACGACGAGCGGCTGGTCAGCCTGAACAACGGAGGCCGTCATCATCGGCATTGATTCGAACGCCGTCCTCGGAGGTGATCGAGGTGCCGCCGCGCAGAGCAGCGTCGCATCGAAAATCGCCTCCGCATCAACGAGGCCGACGGCCTCCGCGAGGCCGCGAGATCCGGCCTCCGCAGGCATCACGATCACCTGCTCCCGAGCCGTCGCCGCCCCAAACGGACCGTGCGGCAGGGCGTCTTCCACGTCGATGCCAGATGCCCTCTCGACCAGCACCGTGGCCCTGCGGCGAGACGCCGCAGCCGCCCGCGCGACTGCGGCCGATCGATTGGCGGTCTCCAGCACGGCCCGTTCCCGCACGCCGTCGGCCGGCGCGTGCACGCGGGGCCAGACGTAGACCACGCGATCGGCTCCCGGCAGGGCGTGCATCGCCGTGGGGTCGTACCCGGCGAGCCGCACGCGGTCGTCAGTTGCTTCACTGTCGGTAGCCAGGCTGCTAGCGGCAGGATCGCCGACGGCAAAGAGCGTGGTGGGCACGATGTGCAGCGGCCACCGCGAATCGACCGCGGCCACCGCCGATGCAAGCCGGGCGTGGAACCGGGCCACCTCGGCGCACCTCCACGCGATCCAGGCATCGCGAAACGGCCCCTCGACGAGTCGCGCCCGCTCGGCAAACCTGCCCTCGCCCTCGGTCACGGGCGGCGACGGGAGCGTGGCGGCAAAGCGGGTGAACGTGTCGTCGTCGAGCGGCCAGGCGAGGCCCGGGAGATGGAGCCAGCCATCGTGTGGGATCACAACCGCCACGCCGGCAACCGCCGCGGAACCGCGGAGCCGCCCAGCCATCTCCACGACCACCTCCTCGACCGCCTTCTGGACCGTCGGATGAAGCATGTTGTAGTGCACGCCGCCTGCCTGGAGCCGACGCGGCTTGCCGTCGCGGCCAATGCAGGCGATGCCGAGGCCGGCAGCTCCCTCGGCAAGCGCCGCTTCCACCGCAGGCAGCGGCGCGTCGAACCGGGCCGCAGGAATCATCGTCAGGCCATGCCGCGCGTGAAGCCGGGCGGTGGCGGCAAGCAGGTCTCGACTGAAACTGCCGTTGCCCGCGTCCCACCGCGGCGCCTGCCGCGTAGCGGTGGAAGGCCAGGTCGCGGCTCCTTCGGCATAGGCCGTGAGCATGGTGCCGCCCCCTCCCTGGGCCGCGACGAGTTCGGCCAGGTGCCGCGATCCCGCCACGTGCGCCGCCCAGTCGACGACGAGCCGGCCTTCCTGCGGGGCAAACCTCGCCGCACCGCCGAAGGCGCGAGCGAGATCAGGCACGTCGGCGAATGCCTGCACGCGCCGGGCGGCAACGGCTGAGCGGACCAAGAGCGCGGCGGGCGGGCGCGGCGACTCCGGCGGCAGTCGGGCCGGACCAGCCGACACTCGCATACGACCGATCGTCGCCGTATGGCGAGTCGACGCGTTCGCAATCAGCACGAGCGGCTGCTTCGTGGTGGGCCAGAAAATGAAGCGGTGCACGGCGATCGCCGGAGAAGCTGCGGCGACCGGCGGCCGCGCCACCGTGAAGCCTCCCGAGTGCCGCGTCTGCACGACCACTCCCGCGGCGTCGGCCTCGAGCACGGCAACGCCAACCGTGGCATCCTGATCGGTCGGGTATTCGATCTCGACCGCATGCGGCAGGCCCGGCTGCACACCGGCCAGCACAAGCCCCTCCCAGGCCGGGCTTCCGGATCGTTCGGCGGGCGGAAGCCGGAGCATCGGACCGAGCGAGTGCGTGACGAGCGTCGAATGGCCGTGGGAGAGCAGCCCGCTGAGCCGGGGAACCATCGCCGACACGTTGGGCAGCGGCACGGCGGGCAGTGGCACGCTCGGGAGCTTCGGCAGCGGCACCGAGGCCATCGACAGGCTCGGGAGCGGCATCTCCGGAAGCGGCATGCTGGGGAGACTCACCCCGGGAAGCCGCCGCAGCCGTTCGAGCAGCCGTGGGCTTCCCGGATCGAGTTCGTAGACGGACTTCCACGGCTCGGCGCCCGCCGGCTCAACCGGTCCCTCGCCGAGGGCGACGATTTCGATCGCTCGCGACGACAGCGAACGCGACCAGCGGAGTCCACCCCGCTCGAAGGCCTCGAGTTCCACCACCGAGACTCCGTCGTCCGCCGGCAGCGACACGTCAAACATGACCGGGGCAAACTCGGTGAATCCGCGGCCGGCCACCGCCACGGCGTCATCGGCGAGCGGCGACAATGGCACCGCCTGCGCGGCGACCTCGATGCCCTGCGGCGATTTCAGCCGCATCCGCAGCTCGACCGAGTGGCCGCCCTGAAGCCGCGTGGCAAGAATCGGATCGACGCTCACTCGGAGCCGGTCTCCGGGCCGACGGACAAGCCCGAGCGTCTCAACCGAGAAGCGATCGGCGGCATCGTCCGATGCCGCCTCGACGTAGAGCGCGTCATCCGCCGGAATCCGCGCCGTGAGCCGGTTGCCGAGGGCGTCGAGCGGCTGCTGCGCCGGCGCCGTCACAAGATCGATGATCGGGACGTCGAGCGTGGTCGGCTTGCCTCCGTCCGAGGCGGCGAGCCGCGCCACGAGCCGTGCCACCTTCCAATCGTCCACCGTGATCTCGATGCCATCGCTCGCGATCGCCCGCGGCTGATGGACGTGTACCGTGTGGGCCGAGTCGTGCGCGTGCGCGGCAGCGTCGGCATCGGTCGAGAGCGTTCGCCACGACAGCGGTGCCACGGCGCCGCCAGCGGTGACGATCTCCACCGTGCCGCTCCAGGCCTGAGGCGTGCCGCCCCCCCACTGCACGCGGAGCACCACCGGCCGCGCCTCGGCGACGAGCGCGACCAGCACCGCGGCGGCGATTGCGAGCGCGCGGACGACGACCATCGGGCTTTCCATGGTGAAACGGGGCGGTCTGCGGGGAGGGCGGATGGTAGCGGCCGCCCCCAGGCCGGGCCACGCGGGTTTGCCGGGGAAAACCCGCAGAAAACCGTCACTCGGCAGGATGCATCCCGGCCCCGAGCGGCGCCGTCCAGGCTTGCAGACGATCGCCGGTCGCGGCCGCTTCGGCCAGTGGCCGAAGGTCTTCAACCACCGTTGGGCAGCGGTTGGCCACATCGCAGAGGTCAAACCAGTCGTCGGGCTTAGCGAACAGCCGCAGCACCGCCTCCTCGTGATGCGGCAGCCTGATGAGATGCCATGCCGGCGTGACCACGGCCACCCCCTCCGCTCCGATGACGATCACGCGATCCCGGGCAGCGACGCTCCAGTCGGCGAAGAGGGATGCGAGCGTGCGACCCTGCCACGGCTCGTGCGGCGACACGACCCCACCAGCCAGCGACTCGGCCAGCGTCTCCCCGAGGTCGGCGGGCGTCACCAGGCCGCCGTAGCGCTGGCCCGCCATCCGCGCAGCACGATCGACGAGGATCACGGGCAGACGCACCACCTCGTTGTAGGGCGGCAGCGACCCAGGGCCGAGGCGACCGTGCAGCCCCAGCGGCATGCCACGAATGCCGGCGACGAGGATCGTGCAGCGGTCGCCCGCCGCATCGACGACGCGGGCGAGGCAGCGGTCGAGGAGCGTGACCTGGCCGGCGAACACGTGCCGCAGGCCGGTGACGAGGTCGGGATCGGTGTCGGCCGTGACGGCCAGATCGGGCACCGCGGCGCCGGCCGGCGGCGGCGGGTCGTCGGGGTCCACATACGCCTCGCGAAACTCGTCGGGCGCGTCCCACGAAGTGCCGAGGCTCCCGGCGTGGCACCAGACCAGGTCGTATCGCTGCTCGGCCACGACGGCCGCCGCGGCCGCAAACAGTCGGGCAAGATTCGACGACGGTTCGTCGGTGGCCTGCCGCCGTGGCGACGCGACAGGCACGACGGTCACGTCACCGTGACACACGCCGTCGGTAAGCCTGGGGTCGTCCGTGACGATGGCCGCCGACTGCCGCTCCGCCACCCGAGCGAGCAGGCCCCGCGCCGCATCCCTGGGATCGTCCGACGTGGCGACCACGCCGTCGAACACCACTCCCCGTGCCGCCAGCCGGTCGATCGTGGGGGCCGCCACCCACGTTGCCCCATAGGCCGGAAGAATCCAGGCGGGGAGCCGGTCGATCGTGACGACGAGGAGTGGGTCGTGCATGCGATGGCGTGGGTTGGGAACGGCTGGATCGTGGGTTTGCGTCAGCGGGGCGTGGTCAGCGATGCTGTCGCCATCTTTCTCGATCGTACCAACGGGGTTTCATGGCCACGAACACCCACGGCTATCGCACGCAACCCACCGCCACCAGCGGCATGCCCCCGGGCATTCCCTACATCGTCGGGAATGAGGCCGCCGAGCGGTTTTCGTTCTACGGGATGAAGTCGATCCTGGTCGTGTTCATGACCCAGTATCTGCTGTCGAGCGCGGGCCGGCCCGACTTCATGACCGAGACGGAGTCGCGGGAGTGGATGCATCTGTTCGTTGCCAGCGCCTACTTCTTCCCGGTCATCGGCGGAATCGTGGCCGACGCCTTCCTCGGCAAATACCTGACGATCCTCCTGCTCTCGATCGTCTACTGCGTGGGGCACCTCTGCCTGGCGCTGATGGACATGCCCGAGCCCTTCCTCGCGGCCACGCTCGAGCCCCGCGGCTGGCTGATCGCCGGCCTGGCGCTGGTGGCGATCGGCTCGGGGGGCATCAAGCCCTGCGTGTCGGCACACGTGGGAGATCAGTTCGGCAGGTCGAACAGCCACCTCCTCGAGCGGGTGTTCGGCTGGTTCTACTTCGCGATCAACTTCGGATCGTTCTTCTCCACGCTGCTTACGCCCTGGCTGCTTGAACACTACGGCGCCGGCTGGGCCTTCGGCGTGCCGGGCATCCTGATGGCGATCGCCACGCTCATGTTCTGGCTGGGCCGCAACCGCTTCGTGCACGTGCCCCCGCGGGGGTCGGCCTACTTCGCCGAGACCTTCGGCCCGCAGGGGCTCGCCGCGATCGCCAAGCTCGTGCCACTCTACCTGCTCGTGGCGGTCTTCTGGTCCCTCTACGACCAGACCGGCGGCGCCTGGGTTCAGCAGGCCCAGCAGATGGACCGCCGCTTCCTCGGCATCGACTGGCTCGAGAGCCAGATCCAGGCGATCAACCCACTCCTCGTACTCCTCTTCATCCCGCTGTTCGGGGTTGTCATCTATCCCGCGGTCGGCCGACTGTTCGACTTCACGCCGCTCCGCCGGATCCTCGTCGGCTTCGTGCTGGCCGTCGCGGCCTTCGCGATCTCGGCCCGGGCCCAGGGCCTGATCGACGCCGAGTCGGCCCGGCTGGCGGCGGCGGGGCTGGGCCCGGAGGCGGCCCGCTGGCCGTCGGTGGTCTGGCAGTTGGCCGCCTACGTGGTGATCACAGCGGCCGAAATCCTCGTCTCCATCACCTGCCTGGAGTTCAGCTACACGCAGGCCCCGCCCCAGATGAAGTCGTTCGTCATGAGCCTCTACCTCTTGAGTGTTTCACTCGGCAACCTGTTTACGGCCGCAGTGAACATGGCCACCCGCGACGGCTCGGGCAACTCGACCCTCTCGGGCGCTTCCTACTACTGGTTCTTTACCGGCTGCATGGCGGTGGCGACACTGCTACTCGTTCCGGTAGTCTTGCTCTACCGTTCCCGTGAGTACCTTCAGCCGGAGGCCGACGATCCGGCCCCCCGATCTCACTGACCCAGCGACCAGCACGAGGCCCCCCATGAATGCCGCGATCAACCCCCTGCCGTCCCGCCGTACCTTCCTCGCCGCGGGTGCCACCGCGCTGGCCGCCGTGCCCCTGCGGGGCATCGCCGCCGACCCTGCCCCAGCCGCCGCAAAGGAACCGCTCTACAAGATCTCGCTCGCGCAGTGGTCGCTCCACAACACGCTCTTCTCCGGCAAGCTCGACAACCTCGACTTCCCACGGGCCGCGAAGCAGCAGTTCGGGATCGAGGCGGTGGAATACGTCAATCAGTTTTTCAAGGATAAGGCTCGCGACGAGGACTACATCGCCGAACTCGCCAAGCGGGCGGCCGACGAAGGCGTGACCAACGTCTTGATCATGTGCGACGGCCTCGGCGACCTTGGCGCCCCGGACGACAAGGCCCGCACGCAGGCGGTGGAGAACCACTACCCGTGGGTCGAGGCGGCGAAGCGACTCGGCTGCCACTCGATCCGCGTCAACGCCGCGAGCAAGGGCTCGTTCGAGGAGCAGCAGAAGCTCGCGGCCGACGGCCTCGCGCGACTCTCGGAATACGCCTCGCAGCTCGGCATGAACGTGATCGTCGAGAACCACGGCGGCCTGTCGAGCAACGGCGAATGGCTCGCGGGCGTGATGAAGATGGTTGGCAAGCCGAACTGCGGCACGCTCCCTGACTTTGGCAACTTCTACGACTACGACCGCTACCGCGGCGTCGAGGAACTGATGCCCTTCGCCAAGGGCGTGAGCGCCAAGAGCCACGAGTTCGACGCCGATGGCAACGAGGTTCGCACCGACTACCGCAAGATGATGAAGGTTGTGCTCGATGCCGGATACCACGGCTGGGTGGGTGTCGAGTACGAAGGCAAGGAACTGCCGGAGCCGGAGGGCATCCTCGCTACCAAGAAGCTCCTCGAGAAGGTCCGCGACGAACTGGCGTGAATCAACCGCCGGCTGTCGCTGCGGCACAGGTTGGAAGCCTATGGCGACGGGGGGCGACGGGGGGATCGTGGCCGCAGGTCTTTAACCTGCGGCATGGAACCGTTGACGGTCGTGCCGGTCGCTCGCTAGAGTTCGCACTCCTCGCCCCGCCGATCACGCCTTGGCTTCCCACCCGATGCCTGCTGACCACACCAGGACTCTCGAGTCCGAACCTGTTTCCCTCGACCGCACACTCCGCGTCGCTGAGACCCACGTCGGCAAGGGCGTTTTCGCCCGCCGCCGCATTGCATCCGGCGTCGTGCTTGGCGAGATTCGCGGCCCCATCCTCGACGACCACCCCGAGGATTCGAGCTACGTGATGGAACTTCCCGGCGGCCGGCTGCTCGATCCGGCCCCGCCATTCCGCTACGTGAACCACAGTTGCGACCCCAACTGCGAACTCTTCTACTGGGAGGCCGAGCCCGGTGAGACAGAGGAAGAGCGGCTGTGGATGCAGACGATCCGGCCGATCAACGCGGGCGAGGAACTCCTGATCGATTACTGCTGGCCGGCCGACGCGGCGATTCCCTGCCGCTGCGGAGCCCTGGGGTGCCGAGGATGGATCGTGGACCCGGCGGAACGCCACCTGATCGAGGAACGGACGGACGGCTGACTGCCGGCCGCGCCGCCCCTTCGTCTCGATCCTGGCACCGGGCCGGCTGGCTGCTCGCCGCGGCCGTGACCGCCCTTGCCGCGTTCGGTATCTCGCGGCTCCGGCTCGACGACGACCTGCGGTCGCTGATCCGCGATTCGAACGGCGAGTTCGCCCTCGTCGACGAAGTGGCGGCGATCTTCGGGCCACCGGATCGCGACTGCATCGTGCGGGCCACGGCTCGCACGGGCGACATCTTCGATGCGGAACCGCTGGCGGCCCTGGAATCACTCGCCGCCCGCCTCCGTGACGTCGAAGGCGTGGAGCAGGTGCGGAGCATCTTCGATATCCGTCGGCAGGGCGCCGCCGGCGCGATTCTGCCGGTGATCCCCAGGCGAAGTGGCCCGCTCGATGCCGAAGCACGGGCCGAGGCCAAGGCCCGCGCCTCGCGACACCCGCTCGTGGCCGGCCACCTGCTCTCGGCCGACACTGCGTCGTCGCTCCTGCTGGTGCAGCTTGCCGCCGACGCCGACCGCCCGCCGCGATCAACAGACGTGGTGGCACGAGTCGAGGCGGCGCTTGCGGAGGCGGCCGATGACCGCGGTCCGCTGGCGGTCGAACTCACCGGCCTGCCCGCCCTCCGCGAGCAGGCGATGCAGGCGTTGCGGCGCGACATGCTCACGTTCAACTCCATCGGTCTGTCGCTGGCGGTGATTCTCTCCGCCGCGGTGGCGCGGAGCCTGCGGTCGACGGTGGTGGCCTGCGTGCCGCCGTTCGTCGGGGCGGTCTGGGCCCTCGGAGCGCTGGGGCTGCTCGGGGCGCCCGTCACGGTGCTGACGAGCGTGGTGCCCTCGCTGGCCCTGGTGGTGGGCACCTGCGACTCGATCCACTTCATCGAGGACATGCGGCGGAGCGTGCGGCGAGGGCTCGACCCGCTCGCGGCGTCGTCGGGGGCTGTGCAGCGCATCGGCATGGCTTGCGGCCTCACGAGCATCGTCACCGCGATCGGCTTCGCCTCGCTGGCGGTCGCCCGGATCGAGGCCGTGAGGACGTTTGGCATCGCCGCCGCGATCGGAGCCCTGGCCAGTTTCCTGGCCGTCACGCTGCTCACGCCGATGATCGCGGCCACGCCGTTCTGCAGCGGCCTGCGGCTCGGCCGCTCGTCGCGGCTGGCAGGCCGGGCCGCCAACCTGCTCGCGGCGTTCTCGGTGCGGCACGCCCGGCCGCTCGTGGCGGTGGCCTGCGGCCTCACCCTCCTCTTGGGCATGGCAGGCTCAGGGCTCGAAGCCGACAACCGGATCGTCGATTCGCTGCCGGCCGGAGCGGCGGCCTCGCAGACCCTCGCCCGCGTCGATGCCGACTTCGGCGGGGCGATGGGAATCGACATCCTCGTCGGCTGGCCCGAGGGCGTCGATTGGCGCGATCCAGCCGTGCTCGACGGGCTCCGCCGCGCCGAGGCGGTGATCGCCGGCGAGGCTGGAATCTCCAAGCCGATCTCATTCTCCACGATCGCCGGCGAACTGCCTCCCCGCGTCCGGCGACGGCTCGACGCCGCCAGCGTTGGCGACCTCGTGTCTCCGGAAAATCGCGTGGCGATTGTCCGCGCCCGCGTGGCCGACCTCGGCTCCCGTCGGCTGGAGGTCATCTACGACCGGATCGACACCTCGCTGGCGGCGATCGAGCGCGACCTGCCGGGCTGGCGTTTTCGGCTGGCGGGCATGTCGGTCGTTTCGGCCCGCAACATCCGGCAGCTCGTCCGCGACCTCGGCTCGAGCCTCGTCATCGAGGTGCTGGTGATCGGCTGCATCCTCGCCGTGGCATTCCGCTCGCCGCTGGCCGGCCTGGTGAGCATGATTCCCAACGTTTTTCCACTGGCGGTGATCGCGGCATTGCTCGTGGTCACCGGCCGGTCGCTCGACCCTGCGACGGTGATCGTGTTCAACGTCTGCCTCGGACTTGCGGTGGACGACACCGTGCACGTGCTCTCGGCGCTGTCCCGAAACCGCCGCGAGGGGATCTCGATCGCCACCGCGGTCCGCCGGGCCGTGGCCGAAACGGGCAACGCGGTGGTGATCGGCGGGGTGGTCCTGATGGTGGGCTTCGCCGCCGTCACCGCCAGCAGCGTGCCCTCGCTGGCGGGGTTTGGCATGCTCGCCTGCGCGGCCGTGCTGGCGGCCACGATCGCGGAACTCGTGTTTCTCCCAGCCCTGTTGGTGGTCACCGACCACGCCGTGAAGCGGCGCTGGCCGGTGTTCCGCGACGGCATCTTCGGCACGCCGCTCGCCTGGCCGACCGAGCCCCGCGCGGCCTGATACGGTTCACACGTGGTCCTCGCGCGTCGTCGCGTCACCGCAGCCGGCCCGACGTGGGTGGCCCGGAGCTCACCGCGAACTGGGAACACACAGGTTGCCAACCTGTGCTACGGAAGAAAGACACACAGGTTGAAAACCTGTGCTACGGGAGGAGGGCACACAGGTTGCAAACCTGTGCTACGGGAGGATTACACCCGCGTTTCGGCGGCGATGCGGGCGAGCGCCTCGGCCGTGTGGATGATCTGCTCCTCGGTGTGCTCGCAGGTGAGGAAGAACCGCACCCGCGCCGCCGACTCGCGGACCGCTGGATACAGGATCGGCCGGGCGTTGATCCCCTCCTCCAGCAGACGCTGCGACACCCCCATCGCCCGCGTGGAACTGCCGAGGATCACCGGGATCACCGGCGTGTCGGCACTCTCGCCGGTGTTGAGGCCGATGTCGGCGCAGAGCTTGAGGAACAGGTCCGAACGTTCGCGAAGCCGAGCCAGCCGCCAGGGTTCGCGGCGAATCACGCGAATCGCCTCAAGCGCCGCCGCGGCGTTGGCCGGCGAACAGGCGGTCGAGAAGACGAACGCGGGCGTGGTGAGGCCGAGGTAGCGGATCAGCCGCTCCGGCCCCGCGAGGTAGCCGCCTTGCGCGCCGAGCGCCTTGCTGATCGTGCCCATCCAGAGGTCGCCCTCGCGGGCATCCACACCGAAGAAGTCGCAGATGCCGCGACCCTCGGGCCCCATGGTGCCGATCGAGTGGGCTTCGTCCACGTAGAGCAGCGCGTCGTGCCGCCGCTTCACCTCGATGAACTTCGGCAGGTCGGGATAGTCGCCGTCCATGCTGTAGACGCCCTCGATGGCGACCACCACCCGGCGATACTGGGAGCGGAGGTCGCGAAGCAGGCCGTCGAGCTGGTGGTAGTCGTTGTGACGAAACGGCCGCTTGCCGGCCTTCGAGAGCGCCGCCCCCTGCACGATGCTCGTGTGGGCGAGTTCGTCGTAGAGGATCAGATCGCCCGCGCCGAAGAGATGGCCGAATACGGAGGCATTGGTGCCGAAGCCGCAGGGAAACATCGTCGCCCGCTCGGTGCCGATGAAGTCGGCGAGTGCGGCGTCGAGATCGTCGAGCACGGTGTTGTTGCCGCCGACCATGCGACTGGCGGAGGCGCTGCACCCAAACCGATCGATCGCATCCTTGGCCGCCCGCTTCACATCCGGGTGACCGGCGAGGCCGAGGTAGTCGAAACTGGTGTAGGAGATCGTTTCGCGGCCGCGAATCGTGGCCAACCGCCCGTCGACGCGTTCGTTGGCGAGCAGGAACGGGCTTTCCAGCCCGGCGGCGTCGAGGGCGGCGAACCGGTCTTCGAGCGCCCGGCACTCCGGCCAGGCATCGTCGCCGACAGCCGCCTGTGGCTCCCGTGGGGAAACCGAGAGCGGAACCGTCCTGACGGCGCCCCGGTCGGCGGCGTCGAACATGTGGTCGGCCACCCGCTGCATCAGATCGCCGCACGTGCGGATTCCGGTCAGCCAGGAGGCGTGAAACCGCATCTGGTAGCGGCCCTCGAGCCAGTTGATGGCGTCGAGGAAGCGGTCGGAATCGATCCCGGACTCGGCGATCAGGGAACTCGCCGAAAGCCGTCGGCGGCTGCCAGACGGCCGAACGGACTCGAGGGCCTCGAGCACCACCTCGGCGATCGCCGCACGGCCGTGGGCGTTGGGCCGCTCACGGACAGGGGCCGAACGTCCAGCCGAGGTGGCGAAACCGATGCCCGTCTGCAGGATGTCTACCGCCATGCCGCACCCTCCGTGACAAATCTTTAAGCGGGGCGCCGCCGTGCCTGCACCCGTGGGTCTCACTATACGGGAACGGCCCGAAACCAAAAGCCGACGCAAGCCCCTGACGGGCGAAAAACCGCCCAACAAAAGTGTCTGCGCGGAAAAATCTTCCGCTGGAAACGAGTTTGCCGCCCCGCAGATTGCCAACCTGCGGCGACGGACAGCAACACAGCGGTTCCTCCTCCACATGGAGGTACAGGTTGGCTCTTTGGACCAGCGATCAGCCCGCGAGCAGCTTGCGAAGCACGAACGGGAGAATTCCCCCGGCACGGAACTGGTCGAGTTCCACGGGCGTGTCGATCCGCACCAGGCAAGGAATGTCTTTCGTCTTCCCGTCCGGAGAGGTCGCCTTGACGACAACAGTCGACCGCGGCGAGAGCCCTTCGAAGGGAATGTCGAACGTCTCTTCGCCGGTGAGCCCCAACTGCTGCCAGGGTTCCGGCAGCACGAGCGGGAGCACGCCCATGCCCACGAGGTTTGAGCGGTGGATCCGCTCGAAGCTGGCGGCCAGCACCGCCCGCACGCCGAGCAGCATCGTGCCCTTGGCGGCCCAGTCGCGGGAACTGCCCGTGCCATACTCCGTGCCGGCGAGCACCACGAGCGGCGTGCCCTGCGCCCTGTACTTCACGGCCGCGTCGTACACCGGCATCACCTCCGTGCCGGGCAGCAGACGCGTCACGCCCCCTTCCGTGCCCGGGACGAGCAGGTTTCGGATGCGGATGTTGGCAAACGTGCCCCGGGTCATCACGCGGTCGTTCCCGCGGCGGGCACCGTAGCTGTTGAAATCGACCGGCGGCACGCCGTGCTCGATCAGAAACGTGCCGGCGGGGCTCGCCTTGGCGATGCTGCCGGCTGGCGAGATGTGGTCGGTGGTCACGCTGTCGCCGAGGGCGAGCAGCACGCGGGCGCCGCGGATGCTCGCCGGCGGCTTCGGCTCTCGGGAGAGCTCCGCGAGGAACGGTGGCTCCTGGATGTAGGTGCTTGTCGCATCCCAGTCGTAGAGTTCCCCCGCCGTGGTCGGCACCGCGTTCCACCGCGGGTTCGACTCCCAGACGTTGTCGTATCGCTTCTGAAACTGCGCTGGAATCACGCTGGCCTCGACGGTGGCACGGACCTCTTCCGCCGTGGGCCAGATGTCCTTGAGGAACACCGGGTTCCCGTCTTTCCCGGTGCCGAGCGAATCCCGATCGAGATCGATGTCGGTTGTGCCGGCGAGGGCGTAGGCAACGACCAGCGGCGGGCTGGCGAGCCAGTTTGCCTTCACGAGCGGATTGACGCGGCCCTCGAAGTTGCGGTTGCCCGAGAGCACGGCGGCCGCGACGAGATCCCCCTCGGTGACCGCAGCAGCCACATGGTCGGGCAGCGGCCCCGAGTTGCCGATGCAGGTGGTGCAACCGTAGCCCACCGTCTCGAAGCCGAGCGCATCGAGATCCTTGTCGAGCCCCGACTTCTCCAGGTAGTCGGTGACCACGCGTGATCCGGGGGCCAGGCTCGTCTTCACCCATGGCTTCGTGGTCAGCCCCTTGGCGACCGCCTTGCGGGCCACGAGCCCGGCGGCCACCATCACGCTCGGGTTGCTGGTGTTGGTGCAGCTGGTGATCGCGGCGATCACCACGGCCCCGTGGCCGATCGTGTCGGCGTGGCCGTTCTCACGAACGGTGCCGGTGCGGGCCAGCGCCGCCCCCTCGAGCGCAAACCCCCGCTTGGCGGTCGGCGCCGTGAGCGACTCAGCGAACGCCTTCTTCACCTGCACGAGCGGAACACGGTCCTGCGGACGCTTCGGGCCGGCGAGGCTCGGCACGATGCTGCCAAGGTCGAGCGCCAACCGCTTGGTGAACTCGGGAGTCGGGGCGGTGTCGGTGCGGAACATCCCCTGCTCCTTCATGTACCGCTCGACGAGCGTCACCTGCTCTGCCGGGCGGCCCGTGAGCCGCAGGTAGGTGAGGGTTTCGTTGTCGATCGGAAAGAAGCCCATCGTGGCGCCGTATTCCGGAGCCATGTTGGCGATCGTGGCCCGGTCGGCGAGCGACATCCCGGCGAGGCCGCTGCCGAAGAACTCGACGAACTTCCCAACCACGCCCTCCTTCCGCAGGATCTCGGTGACGGTGAGCACGAGGTCAGTCGCCGTGGCACCCGCCGGCAGGTGGCCGGTGAGTTCGAAGCCGACCACCTCAGGCAGGAGCAGCGAGAGTGCCTGGCCGAGCATCACCGCTTCGGCCTCGATGCCCCCCACGCCCCAGCCAACCACGCCAAGACCATTGATCATCGTCGTGTGGCTATCAGTGCCCACGAGTGTGTCGGGGACGGCCACCTTCGCCCCGCTCTTCCCCGCGGGATCATCGCGAAGGAACACGCAGCCGGCGAGGTATTCGAGGTTCACCTGATGCACGATGCCGATCGCCGGCGGCACCACGCGGAAGTTGCGGAAGGCCTGCTGGCCCCAGCGGAGAAAGGCATACCGCTCGGCATTGCGGCCAAACTCGATGTCGACGTTCTTCTGGAGCGCGTCGTGCGTGCCGAAGAAGTCGACCTGCACCGAGTGGTCGATGACGAGGTCGACCGGCACGAGCGGATTGATCTTCCGCGGATCGCCGCCAAGTCGCTTCATGGCGGCCCGCATGGCGGCGAGATCGACCACGCAGGGCACGCCCGTGAAGTCCTGGAGCACCACGCGGGCCGGCTTGAACGGGATCTCCTGCTCAGCCGGCTTCGTGGCGTTCCACGTAGCGAGCGTACGAATGTCGCTCTCGGTCACCTCGTAGTCGTCGCATGTTCGCAGCAACGCCTCGAGAATCATCCGGATCGAGTACGGCAGCCGCGACGTGTTCGTCACCCCGGCGTCGTCGAGGGCTCGGAGGCGGTACAGCGTGGCCGGCCCAGAGCCGGTCTCGAAGGTGGCGCGGGCGGAGAACGGGTTGGCGGGGGATGCGGCCATGGCGGTAGGGTTTTCTGAGGCGTGACGGGGAAGGATGACTCAACAGGATGAGGGCAGCGGTGGACGGTAGCGTAACGGACACCCCGTAGGCCGGAGAAGCGGCCCAAACAGCGTGTCCAACGGCCCGCCGGCTCACCACCGTGGGCCGGCACGACGCAGGCACCTCCAACGGAAACCTGCAAAAGCCCTGGAAAAAGACCCCTAACCGGCAGATTTTGCCGCGGCGACCGCCATCGGGAGGTCGATCCAGAAAAAAAGGGTCGACGCGAAGGCGGAACCTAAGGTATGGTTGGAGAGCCGTGGGCATGAGCCGGCGGCCACACCATACACCTCGATTCTCTTCAGCGGCTGTTCCCCCCCCCAAAGACCCACACATCGATAGCCGCTACCGGACCCGTGGTTTTCGAACCACGGGTCCTTTTCTTTTCCGGGTTCGTTTTTTCTGGCTGACGAGGCTTCCGCTCACCCCACGACGCCGCGATCGAGCAGACCGTCGATCAGCGCTGAACGCGTGTCGATCGGCGACGTGCGGCGGTTGGCCGCCGGTGCGGCGAGAATCTCTCGCGTTTTCATCAGCCGCCGGCCACCCGACTGAGCATCGTAGGCGTTGAGGGCGACCGTGAGCCGGCGATCGGCGGGCACGTCGGCCCCCTGATGCCGCAACCGTGCCGGTGCACCGCCATCCCCCGCCACGACCTCGAACGGCCACAGGGTGCGGTCGGAGTCTTTCTGCTTCGCGTCCTCGGCGACGATGGCGAGTAGGTCGGCGGCCGTCACCTCGGCGGTAACGAGCATGTTCTCGTAGGGAATGATCTTCCAGCAGTCGGCCACCGTGAGC
>QWPO01000163.1 GCA_003669255.1 Planctomycetota bacterium
GACGACATCATCGCTAGCAAGAAGTCCGCAGGCCGGGATCGCGATCTGGCGGTGCTGCCGGTGCTGGAGAAGACGCGGCGGGAAGCATCGCCAAAGCCCGTCGCCGGCGCGAAGCCACGGAAACGCGGGAAGGGCTAAGCCATGGCCACACGAAAGCCGGGCAAGGGGAAGCAGGCACGTGGCCGTAAGGCGACGCTCGACGCGCTCGAGGCGGAGAGCGAGCGGCAGCTCATCGAGTTGATTCGCCGCCGGCTCGCGCTGCCGCTGGAAAAACGGATGAACTTCCTCCGCAAGCGGTTGCCGGGCGGCGGAAGTTGTTTGTGACTCGGGGTGCGGCCAGGAGGGGGCTGAGCCTTAAGGAGTCTTGCGAGGGTCGCCCGCGGCCTTACGGCCGGTCGGCTTGGACGGCATATGGTGCGATGCCCGTACAAGCCCAACGGCGTAAGCCGTGGGACGCGGCCATGATGACCCTTGAGCCACCGGACTCGACGGCGTAAAATGTACGCCCGTTCATCAACGTTCACGCTCGGGAGCGAACCCGTGAATGCCGACACGATTCGGGAGTTTGTCCGACGCCAACCGTTCGAGCCGTTTGTCATCCGCCTGTCGAACGGCGAGAAGCACGAGGTGCGGCACCCGGAATGCCTGCTCGTGTTGAAGTCCAAAGTGATCCTCGGGTATCCCGAGGATGATCGTTCTGTCCACCTCTCGTTGATCCACGTCAACGCCGTCGAAACACTCCAATCCACCTGATGTCGTGAGCGCGGTTAGCAGGGGCCGCGTCGAGCGAGGGGCAGCCGTACGCCTCACGGCGTTACGCTCCCTGCGGCCGCAGCGTCTTGCGACGTTTGCCCGCGGCCTTACGGCCGGGCGGCTTGGACGGCATGTGGTGCGATGCCCGTACAAGCCCAACGGCGTAAGCCGTGGGGACTGCGGCCAGGAGGGGGCCAAGCCTTACGGAGGCTTGCGAGGGTTGCCCGCGGCCTTACGGCCGGTCGGCTTTGACGGCATGTCGTGCGATGCCCGTATAAGCCCAACGGCGTAAGCCGTGGGGACTGCGGCCAGGAGGGGGCCAAGCCTTACGGAGGCTTGCGAGGGTCGCCCGCGGCCTTACGGCCGGTCGGCTTGGACGGCATGTGGTGCGATGCCCATATAAGCCCAACGGCGTAAGCCGTGGGACCGCGGCCAGGACGACCCTTGAGCCACCGGCTTCGCCGGCGTAAAATGTACGCCCGTTCATCAACGTTCCCCTCGATGTTTCCTCAAGGGAGCCCACCCCATGAACGCTGAATCGCTCCGCGAGATGATTCAACGGCGACCGTTTGAGCCCTTTTGTCTCCGCCTGTCGAATGGCGAGACGCACGAAGTGCGGCATCCGGAATGCGCCGTTGTCGGGAAGAGCAAGGTGCTCGTCTACTACCCCGAGCAGGATCGATTCGTGTTTGTGGCATTGATCCACATCAACAGTGTGGAACTGCTCCAGTCGGCCTGATCACGTGAGAAAGTGACTCATGGCCGATCGCACCGCCACCGTCGAGCCACCGCAGACGCTCCTCGCGTCGCTCGCTCACCTCGGGCCTGGAATCGTACTTGCGAGTTCCATCGTGGGCAGCGGCGAACTGATCGCCACCACCACCACCGGTGCCCAGGCGGGCTTCGTGCTGCTCTGGCTGATCCTCATCGGTTGCGTGATCAAGGTGGCCGCGCAGGTGGAAATCGGCCGTACCACGCTCACCTGGGGCCGCACGTCGCTCGATGCGTTTGATCGCGTGCCCGGCCCGCGATTCGCCGGCCGCGGCTGGATCTACTGGGCCTGGGCCGTGATGACGGCGCTCATCGTCGTGCAGCAAGGGGGCATCGTGGTGGGCGTGGCTCAGACGCTCGCGGCGGGACTGCCGCTTACGACTGCCGGCCGCCAGTGGGATGCCATCCACGACGAGGCTGCGGCCCTGCTCGTGGCTGAGGCCTCGGCCCGCCGTGGCGGCGACGTGATGAAGGCCGATGACCTCGCCGTGAAGCTCGCCACCGCGCGAACTGCCGCCGCCGCGCTCCCGGCGCCGCCCGATGAGACCGCCTGGTGCATGATCACCGGCGGCGTGACTGCCGTGCTCTTGGCGATCGGCCGCTACCGGCTCATCGAACTGGTGTCGCTCGCGCTGGTGGGCACGTTCACGCTCGTCACGCTCCTGGCGCTCGCCATGCTCCAGATCGATCCCGTCTGGGCAATCGCCGGGAGCGAACTCGTGAGCGGCCTCGTGCCCGCGCTGCCCCCCGCGATCAACGGCCGCTCGCCGCTCGTGACGGCTCTGGCAACGTTCGGCATCATCGGCGTGGGGGCGAGCGAGCTGATGATCTATCCCTACTGGTGCCTCGAGAAGGGCTATGGGGCCGCCGTGGGGCCGCGGGACGACTCGCCAGCGTGGGCCAGCCGGGCCCGCGGCTGGCTCCGCGTGATGCAGCTTGATGCCTGGGCGTCGATGGTGGTCTACACGCTCGTGACCATTTGCTTCTATCTCCTCGGAGCCGCCACGCTCGGCCGGCTGGGCCTCGTGCCCGCGGGGAGCGAGATGGTGCGGACGCTCGGCGCCATGTATGCGCCCGTGTTTGGGTCGTGGGCGAGCGGGGCCTTCCTCATCGGCGCCTTCGCCGTGCTCTACTCCACGCTCTTTGTCGCCGCCGCGGGCAACGCCCGGATGGTGGCCGACGGCCTGATCCTCGCCGGCTGGCTGCCCGCCGACGACCGGTCGCGGGCCGGCTGGGCGAGATGGATCTCCGTGGCCTGGGTGCTGGCGGCAACCCTGCTCGCCCTGCTCATCCGCCAGCCCGTAGCGATGGTGCTTGCCAGTGGCATCGCCCAGTCGGTGATGCTCGCCGCCATCGGCACGGCAGTGGTGTATTTCCGTTGGCGGGAGACCGACTCACGGCTCGCGCCCTCGCGTGCCTGGGATGCCCTGCTCGCGGCATCAATCGCCGGCCTCGTGACTGTGGGCCTGTGGACGCTCTGGGAAAAGATTGCCTCCGCGTGGTGAATGTCCCACGGCTTACGCCGTTGGGCTTCCTGGAGGTGAGGACGCTGTCCCCACGGCTTACGCCGTGAGGCTTCCCGGGCTCAGGCGGTGGGCGGCTCCGATCGCCACCCGTGCCCGTCCGACCAACGAAACAAAGCCTCGCCCTCACGGACGATGAGCGTGAGCCAGCCGTGGCCGACCAGGTCGGCCACGACCCGATGCCGGCGGATGATCGTCTCCACCGACTCCCGCGGAGCCTCCACCAGCACCGTCAGCCGCAGCGGCTCGTGCCGCAGTTGCCTGCCATCCGATACCGACTGCCACGGCAGGCCCGTCATCAGGTCGCCGCCGTTGCCGAGGAGCACGCCGAGTTGGCCGGTGACGTTGTGGATCAGCTTGTTGCCGCTGCCGAAGGCGCGGTTGTCCACCGCCGAGGCGAAGTATTGGAGGTTGATCCAGCTCGTGACCACCATCGGCGCCGTCATGATCAGCTCCAGCACCTTCAGGTCTGGATCGCGGTCGTGATCGTAGCTGTGCATGAACGTCCGGCCGCCGAGATCAAGGCCGGTGGTGCGCGCACGAGGGGCAACGATGAACGCGGCATTGTTGGCCAGGCCCCACTCCGGCCGCACCTCCGACCAGTCGCGGCTCCGCCGAAGAATATCGGCCGTGACCGCCACTGGATCAGCCGGCTGCTTGGGCCCGCCCACGAGCAGGGTCGCCCGCTCCATGCGGGTCGCTGCCGTGGCCTCCTCGAGCCGGGTCCGCACTCGCGCGAAGTCGGCGGCATGGCTCGGCGGCATCTGCTCCAGCCCCGGAAACCGGATCTCGTCGGTCGTGGTCACGTGCACCGCGGCCAGGAAGAACGTGTCGTCGGGGATCGCGATGCCCCGCGAGGCGAGGCCCGCCCGCACCGCCGGGTCGTTGAGCAGCGCTGCCGCCACGCGGGCATTCGGCTCGCCCGAGTGGCCGCCGCATGCGCCGCAGTCGAGCCCGGCGCGATACGGGTTGTTGACCACCTCCGACGAATGGCCGCAGATCGCCACGATCCGGGCGAAGCCGTCGAGCAGGCCGAGGTTGCGGAGCATCCCGGCGGCGAGATCGACCTGCTGCTCGGGCGACACGGCGTCGGCGCCCGCCGCGACCAGTGCGGGATGCAGCGATCCTTTCGCGGCCGCCGGCACGCCGTCGGCTAGTGCTGGAGCCACAGGCTTCGTGAATCCCCACGCGTCGCCGATCAGCTTCGGGAGATACGCCAACCCGAATGACTCCACGAACGAGAAGCACGACGTGGCCGAGGTCTGAAACGACTTCCACGCCTTGCGGCTGAGCCGCACGTTGCGGAGCGACTGCTCGGCTCGCAGGCGGGCATGCTCGTCGAGCCCCGCGGCCTCCTCGCGAACGCGGAAGCTCGGTGCGAGCAGCACCGGGCACTGCGCCCTGCCGTGGTCATCGCCGAGCGGCACGAACTCCAGCGGCATCCCGAAGAAGCCGGCGAAGCCGAACGTCTCCACGTCGGGTCCGGTGGCCTCGAGATGGCGGCGGAACACCTCCGATCGCACATCGATGCAGAACACCATTTGCAGGGTCTTTCGAGTGGCCGGCATGGCCGGTGAGCGACTGCAAGCCTTCGATCGCTCCACGAGCGAATGGCAGAGCCAACGTCGGTAGGAGATCTCCGACGCCACCAGGAAGAGATATCGGGCGAGCCCGCCCGTCGAGGGCGCGGGTTCGTCGCCGGCATCGTCGGCCGGGCTGGACGGATAGAGGCTGCCGGGCGATGCGACGGCTTCGGGGCAGGTCTCCGCGAGGGCGGCGTCGTACGCCAGTCGCATCGCCAGCAGACCGACGAGATGCTCATCGAGGCTGCCGCTGTCGGCCGACGTGGCCATCCAGAGCCGGTACCGCAGGAACGAAGCCCATCCTGCCACGGAGAGCAACTCGCCGAGCATGAACTTCCGCCAGTGCTGTTCGGGGATCGCAAGCTGGACGAGGAGCGACGCCACGGCCTGCTCCGGCTCGATCGGCAGGGCGTTGACGAACGACCGGAATCCGCGGATTCCGAGCATGTCCATCCGGCGGCTCACGCGGGTGGCTTCCCGCCAGGCCTCGTAGAGCGGCAGGTGCTTCCACGGGCTCGGCCAGGCCGCCTGGCCGCGATCGTAGTGGGCGGAACACTGCCGAGAGACGTCGGTGATGATGTGGCTCGACCAGCTGCTCCCCAGCTGCCGATCGACCGCTTCCGACACCGTGAAATAGCGACGCTCCTCTGTCGGCAGCGTGGCCGCGTCGTGCAGGCTCCTGTTGATCGCGGACATTGAGAGCTGGGCGTAGTGCTCGGGATATTCCTCGCGACACTGGCGCAGCGCCTGCTCGACGTCGAAGGTGGTCAGATCGCCGGCCACGACGAGGTCGATGAACCGGCTCGCCGGCGGCAGCATCTCGCAGTCGCGAACATCCCGCAGCAGGCTGCGGGCCGCCAGAAATCGCCGGTTCGCCACGCCCTGAAATGGGTTGACAGCGACGTAGTCCTCGAGCGGCCAGACCGGCGGCACGACGTCGCGAATGTCGGCAATCGCCGCATGCACCCGCTCGATGTGGCCGGGGAGTGCAGGCGATCGGGGGCGGGTGATGGCGTCGAACGCCGGGGTGGCTGTCATGGGCGAGGATCTCCGAAACGGGCAAGCGATCGAGGCAGGTGGTAAACGGACTGGGCGAATCGAGTCGGCGGACGAACAGGTGACGATCAGGGTACGGGCGTAGTGAGCCCCCAGACGCGGGCCGTGAGCCGGCGGGCCGGCACGTCGAGATAGAAGCCATTGGCGGCGTGAACGTAGAGGGCCCTCACGATCGGCGACCGGGCGAGCGTGGATGCCGCCGCGTGGAGCGCGAACATACCCACGAAGCCGACGACCACGATCGCGGCGACCACGATGTCGAGCGGCGACGCGGGGCCGACAGCATGGGCCACGGCCGCTGACTCAAGCAGCCGTTCGATCCCGAGCCATGCCACCGCGTAGCCGAGGCTCACGCCGCCCGCCGCGGCGATGCCACCGAGAGCGACCGGCCATGAGCCCGCCAGCAGCGATTGCCAAACCAGGGTGGTGAGGGCGATCGCCATCACCGCCACCAGCACGAGCCCACCGGGCTTAGAGGCCGGGTCGATCCCTGTGATGAATCCGCCGGCCGCGGCTCCGCCGGCCGCGATCGCCATCGCGCATGGCAGAGCCAGCGCCGCTTGAGTGGCTCCCACCACCGGCTTGCCATCGAGCCGGGTTTTGGCAGCGGCATCGAGCACGCTGCCGCACGACAGGAAGGCGTGGGCCTTGTAGAGCGAGTGAGCCACGATGTGGAGCAGTCCTGCGGAGAAGGCGCCCAGACCGCACTGCAGCATCATGAACCCCATCTGGGCGATCGTGGAGAAGGCGAGCGACCGCTTGATGCTCGTTTGCGTGAGCATCACGAGGCCGCCGAACAAGGCCGTGACGGCCCCCACGAGTGCAAGCAGATCGAGGGCGAGGTGCGACAGCGACACCAGCGGGCTCAGGCGAATGACGAGAAAGCCTCCGGCGTTGATGATGCCGGCATGCATCAGCGCGGAAACGGGCGTCGGGGCCTCCATGGTGTCGGGCAGCCAGCTGTGGAAAGGAACCTGCGCCGATTTCGTCATCGCGCCGAGCACGAATAGGATGCCGATCACCGTGAGCACCGGCGGTAGCGGCGCGGCGGAGGCGCGAATCGCGTCGGCCTCGGCAAACAAGGCCGCGTAGTCGGCGGTGCCGAAGTGCCAGATCGTGAGGGCCAGCGCCGCTACGAGCATGGCGTCGCCAAGCCGGCTCACGAGAAACTTCTTGCGGGCTGCCCAGATTGCCCATGGCCGGTCGGGATAGTGCTCGAGCAATCGGTGGAGGCCGTAGCTCATAAGCATCCACGCGGCTGTCAGCATCACGAGGTTGCGGGAGACGACGAGTGCGAGGACCGCGCCGAGCGTGAGCGATAGCGCGGCGAAGAACCGTCCCTGCCGTGGTTCACCCTCGAGCGCCCGGGCGGCGAAGCGAGCGATCACCAGGCCGATGAACGAGACGAGCAGGAGCATCACGGCCGTGAGCGAGTCAACGAATACGCCCACATTGAGCGGCAGTGGGGCAGGGGCGGCCCAGAAGACGTGGTCCACCGAGCCGGTCGTGGCGAGGAGGCCGGCTGTGGCGGCCGCGGCAGCTACGGACAGCGCCGTCAGCCAGACCACCACCGCCCGCATGGCCCGGGGATGCCGGTCAGCCAGGCTGGCTGGAACGAGGCCGCCAGCAATCAGCAGGCAGGCCGGGGCGGCGGCGAGCAGTGGGAGGACTAGGGAATCCATGCGAAATCTCCGGGCTCGGGGCAAAAAGCTCCGTTGGCAAACCGTTGTCGGACGACTAGGATAACACGAAATATATATCGGTATTTCTTGAGCGTGTTTTTATGCGACGCCCCAGCGGAGCCCTTCACCCCTTGCCGCAGCTTGCTCGACCGACCGCGGCCAGGCCGGCAGCGGCAGTGCCGTCGAAGTCCGAGGCGCGATGGACGTTTCTCACCAACCACGCCCACGTGCTGATTGTGCTCTCGAAGAACCCCTCGACGGTTCTCCGTGAGGTGGCCCTGCGCGTGGGAATCACGGAGCGGGCGGTGCAGCGGATCATCGCCGACCTCGAGCGGGATGGCTTCATCGAGCGGGAGAAGGTGGGCCGGCAAAACTCCTACCGACTGCGATCCAAGCAGCCGTTGAGGCATCCGATCGAGGCCCATCGGTCGATCGGCGATCTAATCGACCTCATCTGAGTTGCACGAGGTTCCAAGGCGGAAGACTGACTTGGCGGACCATCATCACCATTCCGGATCGACGCCCCGGCCGTGGAAGCGGCTCGCGGACGCGCTGCGCTTTGAGCGGAGCGACCTCTGGACCGTGATCGCTTTCGCGATGGCCGTGGGCGTGCTCTCGATTGTGACGCCTGCCGCCATCGAGGCACTCGTCAACACCGTGGCCTTCGGCGTGCAGCTCTGGCCAGTCATCGTGCTCGCGGGCGTGATGTTTGGATTCCTCATTCTTTCGGTCCTGCTTCGGGCGATGCAGCTCTTCGTGGTCGAATGCCTGCAGCGGCGATTCTTCGTGCGGACCGCCGACGCCTTCGCCGACCATTTTGCCCGGGCCGAAATCGAGTCGTTTGACGGCCGCAACCCGACCGACATCGTGAATCGGTTCTTCGAGGTGGCGACCGTCCAGAAGGCCTTTGCCACGCTGCTCGTAGACGGCATCGGCGTGGTGACGGTTACGCTCGTCGGCCTCGCGGTGCTTGCCTTCTACCACCCCTATCTGCTCACGTTCGCCGCGGTCATGGCGGCGCTCGTGTTCTTCCTGCTATTCGTGCTCGGGATCGGGGGCGTGAAGAGCAGCATCGCGGAGAGCTATGCGAAGTTTGACGTGGCGGCCTGGCTGGAGGAACTCGCCAAGTGCCCCCACACCTTCCGATTTGGCCGCGGCGGCGAGCTCGCGCATCGGCGGGCCGATGACCTCGCCGACGCCTACGTGACCGCGCGGCGGCGGCACTTTCGCGTGGTCTGGCGGCAGACGCTCTTCGCCTTCCTGCTGGAAGCCGTGGCCATGACGGTGCTACTTGGCCTCGGCGGCTGGCTCGTGATCAACCGGCAGTTGACACTCGGACAGCTCGTGGCCGGGGAGTTGATCGTGGCCCTCGTCCTCGCCGCCATTTCGAAGAGCGGCAAGTACATCGAGACCTTCTATGACCTCCAGGCGTCTCTCGACAAGCTCGGCGTGATCGATCAGTTGCCGCTCGAACGCCAAGGGGGCGAAGTGCTCCCGGCAGGAGATCGGCCGATGCGAGTGGTGGTCGAATTGCGGAAGTGGACGCCGGACGGTCGCGTTGCCGCGGAGCCTCTGCGACGGCTCGAGATCAGCGCGGGTGAACGGGTGGCGGTGTGTGGGCCTTCGGGAAGCGGCAAGACGCGGCTGATGGAAACGCTGGCACTCCTGCGGGTGCCCGGGGAAGGTCTGCTCGAGCTCGACGGCCTCGACGCCCGGTCGCTCGACCGGCCACAAACGCGGCTGCAACTGGCCTACGTCGGTCAGGCCGAGACCTTCGCCGACACCTTGGCCGAGAATATTCGCGTGGGCCGCAGCGAGCTTTCGGCTGCCGATGTCCGCCGGGCGTTGGAGATGGTTGGGCTCGCCAACACGGTGGCCCGACTCCCGGACGGCGTCGCCACACCGATCGCCTCCGACGGATTGCCGCTCTCCGCCAACGACGTGTCGCGGCTCTCGATCGCCAGGGCCATCGCCGGCAAGCCGCGGCTGCTGCTCATCAACGGCATGCTCGACCGGCTCGACCTCCGGACATGCCCAGAGCTGATCGAATCGCTCTTCGATCCCGCCGCTCCGTGGACGCTTGTGATCGTGACGGCCCGCGACGAAATTAAGTCCCGGTGCGACCGGGTGGTGGAGTGGTCATGACGCCACAGGGAGAGAAATCGCGGACGCGAACCAAGGGCGAGTCGGCGCTCGCGCGTGCCGCCACGCCCCGGCTGGTCCGCACCCTGGCCCGCCTGCTTTTCCTGGTCTTCCTGGCCACGCCGTTCCTCCTCGCCTTCGTACCCTGGCAGCAGACCGTGATGTGCCGGGGCATGGTCACCGCATATTCCCCAAACGAGCGCATGCAGGTGCTGACCGCCCGTGTTGCCGGCCAGGTTCGCACATGGCACGTGGTTGAGGGAAGCCGCGTGAAGATGAACGATCCGGTGGTCGATATCGAAGATAACGATCCTGAGCTCGCGGAGAGACTGGATGCGCAACGAGCTTTCCTTGCCGAGCGGCTCGTTGCTGCCCGCGAGGAGGTGGAGGAGCTCTCCGCTGCCGCCAAGGCGCAGGAGGCGGCTCGCGATGCGGCGGTCAAGGCCGCGGAGGCGAATCGTGAAGCGGCACGACGATCCGTGGAAGTCACCCGGCAGTCCAAGGCCAACGCCGACTACGCACTCACGTTCGAGAAGAACCGCTTTGAGACGTTTGAGGAACTCTTCGCCAACCCCGAGTTTGGCGGCCTTGAAAGCCGCCTCAGCCGCGATGAAGCGCGGATGCGCTCAGACCGCGCCCAAACCGACACCGACAAGGCCGATGCCGAGATCCAACGAGCCCTGGCGACGCTGCTTACGCAGGAGGCCCTCCTGCTCCAGGCCGATGCCAACGGGCTCTCTGCCATCTCGGTGGCCCGCAGCAACCTGCGGAAGGCCGAGCAGAACCTGTTCACGATCGAGCGCGACATCCAGGAAATCGACAACCGGATCGAGCGATTCAAGGCCCGAAACGTGGTCGCCCCGTGCGACGGGTTCGTCTACCGCGTGGCGGCGAACGTGGGCCAGGGCGGCCAGTACGTAAAAGAAGGCGATGAGCTGTGCACGATCGTGCCCGATACCAACGATCGCGTCGTCGAGCTTTTCCTCGACGGCATCGACGCGCCGCTGGTGCTCGCGTTCGCCGACCGTACCGGACGGATGCCCCACGTACGGCTGCAGTTCGAGGGCTGGCCTGCGATCCAGTTTTCGGGCTGGCCGGAACTGGCGATCGGCACGTTCGGCGGCAAGGTGCGGCAGGTCGATTCGGCGGCCACTGTGACCGGAAAGTTTCGCGCGCTTGTGGAACCCGAGTCGCGGCTCGAGGGAGACACGTGGCCCGCGGCCGAGTTTCTGCGGCAGGGCAATCAGGCGGTGGGCTGGGTGTTTTTGAACCGTGTGCCGCTCGGCTACGAGATTTGGCGGCGGCTCAATGGCTTCCCGCCGGTGCTGGCGCCAGAGTCGAAGGACAAGGGCTCCAAGCCGCCCAAGGTCAAGGTCTGAACGGGCTCATGCGTGGTCCGCAGCTTCTCGTCGAAAACGGTGGCAGGCACCATTTGTCTGGAGACCCCGGCCTATGGCCGGGGCCGTGCCGCCGGTGGCGGCCGGCAAATGGTGCCTGCCACCGTTTTCTGC
>QWPO01000196.1 GCA_003669255.1 Planctomycetota bacterium
AACGCTTGCCCCCGATTCTACCCAGCCGAAGCCACTCACGAAAATCGCGGCAGCCTGCACGGTCGTCAGCCCGGTGGGCGTGCTCAGAGCCTGGAGTGTTCAGAGCGTGGAGTGTTCTCTCGAGGGTTATCTCGCTCGATGACGAAGAACTTCGACATCAGCGGCCCCGACCCGCGGAAGACGAAGTGAGCCTTGCCAGACAGCGGCGGGTGATCCAGGCCCGGTAGGCAAACATCATCTGCAGGTTGGGCCAGGAGAAGAGCAGCCTGGTGACGAGGCCCCACGGCCCGCGCTTATGCTCATACTCGATGTGCTCGCGGATTTCGGTTCGCCCGTCGGACAGCGGCACGAACGAATGCGTGTGCTCCCACTTTGCCGCCGGCCCAGATGCCTGCACGTCGGTGAAGCCGCGGTCGGTCACACCCCGGTGCACCGCCTTCCAGCGGAGGGGCAGGGGACCGACCCAGAGCGTGAACCGCGAGACCGAGCCCTCGGCGAGCGGCTCGACGTCGTGGATCCGCACGATCGTCGGCGGCGGCGTGAGGATCTTGAGGGCCGACGTGTCGCGGTGGAAATCGCGAACAGCCTCCAGGGGGGCATCCACGACGAACGCGTAGTCAAAAACGGGCATGCGGTGATCGTAGTCGCCCGTGCCAGGAACGCCCAACGGCGTCAGCCGTGGGGCCTCCCACCGGCCGGGGTTGCGGGAACCCGCCCGGTCAGTACCATACAGGGCTCAACTTCCCCCGTATTTTGCGAGTTTCCCGTGGCACGCTCCTGTCAGGTCTGTAGCAAGGGTTTTTCGGTCGGCAACCAGGTCACGATCCGCGGTAAGGCCAAGTACCTCGGCGGCGTCGGCACCAAGGTCACCGGCATCACCAAGCGGAAGTTCAAGCCCAACCTGCAGCGGATCCGCGTCACGGTCGGCCGCGGCACCAATACGAGCCTGCTGGTCTGCACGCAGTGCATCAAGAGCGGCAAGGTCACCAAACTCGTCAAGCAGCAGCCGTTCCGCCTGCCGAAGGTGGACAAGGCGGCCAAGCCGGCCACCGAGGAAGCGGTGCCGTCGGGTCCGCGGGCTCGTCCCTGATCCTCGCTGACCAGGGTACGCGGTCATGGCACTCACCCGGCAGGATGTCGCGAAGGTCGGACTGCTCGCCCGGCTGGCGCTCTCCGGCGACGACGTCGACCGGATGACGGGCGAACTCTCGAAGATCGTCGGCTTTGTCTCGCAGCTCGAGGAGCTCGACACGAACAACGTGGCGCCGCTGGCTCATCCGCTCGACACGCAAAACGTCTTCCGGGCCGATGAGCCGAAGCCCTCGCTCACCACCGCCGAGGCCCTGCAGTCGGCCCCCCGCCACGATGGCTCCTGCTTCCTCGTTCCCGCCGTGCTCGGAGAATCCGGCGCCGCCTGATTCCGCCTGCCCGCGCCGCGGCTATCGCCCACCTCTCGCCTTCCCATGCAGCCGCTCGAACTCTCCGCCGTCGATCTCGTCACCGCAATCCGCCAGGGTGAGGTGTCGGCGGTGCAGGTGGCCGAGGCCTTCCTGGGCCGGATCGCGAAGGTGGACGGCTCGATCAACGCCTTCCTGCACGTCGATCGCGAAGCGGCCCTGGCCCGCGCCGCCGACATCGACGCCCGCCGCAAGGCCGGCAAGCCGCTCGGGGCCCTCGCCGGCCTCCCCGTGGCGGTGAAAGACGCCCTTTGCACGAGCGACCAGCCGACCACCTGTGCGTCGAAGATGCTCGCCGGATTCCGGCCGCCGTATGACGCGCACGTCGTGGCAAAGCTGCGGCAGGCCGACGCCGTGCTCGTTGGCAAGACGAACATGGATGAGTTCGCGATGGGGGGCTCCAACGAGAACTCCGCCTTCGGTGCCGTTCACAACCCGTGGGACCTCACGCGAGCACCGGGCGGCTCCTCGGGTGGCTCGGCCGCGTGCGTGGCGGCCGACATGGCCCCGGCGGCGATCGGTTCCGACACCGGTGGCTCGATCCGTCAGCCCGCCGGCCTCTGCGGGATCACCGGCCTCAAGCCCACCTACGGCCGCGTCAGCCGCCGTGGCCTCGTGGCTTTCGCGTCGAGCCTCGACCAGATCGGCCCGATGACCCGTTCGGCCGCCGACTGCGCACTCCTCATGGAGACGATCGCCGGCCACGACCCGGGCGACGCCACGAGCCTCGCCGACGACGTGCCCCGGTACAGCGAGATGCTCGAGAAGCCGCTCACCGGCCTGCGGATCGGCCGCGTTGCCGAGCACTTCGGCCCAGGGCTCGACCCCGAGGTGGCCCACGGCGTGGAGGAGGCCTTCGCAGCGTTCAAGGCGGCCGGCGCGACGATCCACGACGTGGAACTGCCGCACGCGAAGTATGGCATTGCCACCTACTACCTCGTGGCCCCGTGCGAGGCGTCGAGCAATCTGGCTCGCTATGACGGAGCGCACTATGGATGTCGGTCTTCAGTCCGCCCCACCGGTGAGTTTGAGTCGCCACTCGTCGAGATGTATTGTCGCAGCCGCGCTGAGGGCTTTGGGCCCGAAGTGAAACGGCGAATCATGCTCGGCACCTATGCCCTGTCCGCCGGCTACTACGACGCCTTCTACGCGAAGGCGCTCCGTGTTCGCCGGCTGATCCGCCAGGACTACCTCGACGCCTTCCAGCAGGTGGACCTGATCGGCGGCCCGGTGTCGCCCACGCCCGCCTTCCCGCTTGGCGAGAAGACGAGCGATCCGCTGGCGATGTACCTCGTTGACATGTACACGGTGGGCACCAACCTCGCCGGCATCGGCGGGATCTCGTTCCCCTGCGGCTTCACCAAGGGGGGCCTGCCGATCGGCTTCCAGCTCCAGGGTCCGGCCCTGTCCGAACCGCTCCTGCTGCGAGCCGCCGACCGCTACCAGAAGCTCACCGACTGGCACACTCGCCGCCCAAAGCTGGCCACCTGACGCCACACCCATGTCGAAGCAGCCCGCCACCGCCGCATCCGACCCCTACATCACCGTGATTGGGCTGGAGGTGCACGTTCAGTTGCAGACGCAGACGAAGCTCTTCTGTGGCTGCTCGACACGGTTTGGCTCGCCGCCCAACACGCAGGTCTGCCCCACGTGCCTCGGGCTGCCGGGCTCGCTGCCGGTGATGAACCGCCTCGCCTTCGACCTCGCGGTGCGGGCCGCCCTGGCCCTCAACTGCAAGATCGCGCCGTTCACGAAGTGGGACCGCAAGAACTACTTCTATCCCGATCTGCCGAAGGGCTATCAGATCAGCCAGTACGACCTGCCGTTTTCGAGCGACGGGCACCTGGAAGTGATCGACCCGAAGGGGGCATTCTCGCGGAAGGTCGACATCATCCGCGTGCACCTCGAGGAGGACGCGGGCAAGAGCATGCACGACGAGGCGGCGGGCACGGCCGACACTCGCATCGATCTCAACCGCGCCGGCACGCCGCTCTGCGAGATCGTGTCGCAGCCCGACCTGCGGAGCCCGCAGGAGGCCCGGGGCTGGCTCAACGAGCTCAAGCTCCTGCTCGTCTACCTCGGTGTGAGCGACTGCAACATGCAGGAGGGCAGCCTTCGCGTGGATGCCAACGTCAACCTCCACATCCCACTGCCGGGAGAGGGTGGGGCCGAAGGCCGAATCGCCAAGACGCCGATCGTCGAGATCAAGAACATGAACTCCTTCCGCTCGGTGGAGCGGGCCCTGATCTACGAGGCGGCGCGACAGTGGGAGGAGTGGCAGGCCACGAAGGTCGAGATGGGCAAGATGCCCAAGCAGACCCGCGGCTGGGACGATCCGGCCGGCATCACCCGGCCGCAGCGACAGAAGGAGGAGTCGAGCGACTACCGCTACTTCCCCGAGCCTGACCTCGTGCCCGTGACGGTGTCCGACGCCGAGATCGCCACCGCCAGAGCGGCGATGGGCGATCCCCCCACGGTGCTTCGCGCGGCGCTCGCGGAGAAGTGGAAGATCTCCGCCTACGACGCCGATGTGCTCGTGAATCAGGGCCGCGACCTCGTGGCCTGGTATGAAGACCTCGCCACCCGCGTGGGCGAGGGCAAGGTGGCGAGCAACTGGATGCAGCAGGACGTGCTCCGCACGCTCAACGAGCGCGGCGGCACGATCGCGGAGTTTCCAGTGACACCCGAGCAGGTAGCCGACATCATCGGCCGCGTGCAGAAGGGCGACTTCGACACCAGCCGCGGCCGTGAGATCTTCGCCGAGGTGCTCACCTCCGGGAAGGCGGTGGCCGACGTCGTGGCCTCGATGGGGATTGCGGCGGTAAGCGACGACGACCTCGTGGCCCTCTGCCAGGAGCTGCTCGCGGCCAACCCGAAGATCGTGGCCGACGTGAAGGGCGGCAAGGAACAGGCCGCGGCCGGCCTGATCGGCCAGGCCAAGAAGAAGAACCCCAATGCGAATCCGGGTAAGGTCAGGCAGATGTGCCTCGACCTGATCAAGGCGCTCCCATAGCGCCTGCGGCACAGGTTGAAAACCTGTGCTACGACCGATTCCGTAGCGGCTACGGCACGGTTGAAAACCTGCGCTACGACCGCTTCCGTAGCGTTTGCTGCACAGGTTGAAAACCTGTGCTATGACCGATTCCGTAGCGTAGGTTTTCAACCTGCGTCACAAACCAGCCGAAGTCCGGTTTACGGGCCGGCGCTCGCCGTGTAGCGTATTGGCCCCCCCAAAACATCGCGCAGCCTGACCATGCGTGCCCGCCGCCAACCACCGCCCGCCCCACGTCCGCCGAGCCGCCGTCTGCAGGCCGGCCGCTTCCTCGGCGGCCTCTTCGGCCTCATGGGACTGCTCGGCGTTCCCGCGGTGTACTTTCAGCTCATCGCCCGCGACCCACGGTGCCGTAGCGTGCCGATGTTCTTGCTGCTGCTCATTTTCTTTCCGTGCCTCAGCGCGTTGATCGGCCTTCTCATTGGCGCCCTCGGATCCACAGTGGTGGACCTGACTCAACACGACCGCATGACGGATCTCCCGTAGCCGCAGGGTCGGGTGGCACACAGGTTGGAAACCTGTGCTACTGCCCCACGTAGCCGCAGGTTGGCAACCTGCGGTCAACCGACGCCGACCCGGATGCATGTGCAGGTTACCAACCTGCACCTACGTAGCGCAGGTTGGCAACCTGCGGTCAACCACGCACCTACGTGGCCCCCAGCACCTTCACGCCGCTGGTGAGCATGAGCGGCACCGGCTCACGGGCAAACTCCAGCTCGACGAGACCCGCGGCATAGCCTTGCGTCGGCCGCGGGATCGCCACCCGCCACTCAGCGCCCACTACCTCCACCGGCTCCGACGACCACCTCGCCATCCGAAAGTCGCGGCTCTCCGACGTGGCCGTCCAGAGCGTCACACGTTCCGGTTGCGTCTCGCAGGCCACCACGCACTCGGCACCGCCCGCAGGCGCGTCCGCAAATCGCCAGTCGATCGGCGGAAGCGGCTCGATGCCCGCCACGTGCCTTCCCATCGCGGCGACGATCGCAGCGATTCTCGGCACGGGCAATCCGTGCCCGGCGTTGGGGCAGTACGACACCCACCGCGGTCCGGGCAGGCCGTCGTAATACAGGCTGCACGCTTCTAGCGGCCAGTAGGGGTCGTTCGTGCCCAGCGCGATCACCTTCGGCATCGTGTAGCGATCGCGGTATGCAAATGGATCGACGATCTGCACGAGCTCGCGTCCCCGGGGCGACGCCAGCATCTTCTCGATGCCCCGCGAGGTGTAGTCCTCCAGCTGCTCCGACATCTTCCCGAAACTGGCAACCTGCAGCTTCACGTGGTCGCCAAGCGAGAGCATGTCAATCACCATCGGGACGATCCCCTTCACGCGGTCGTCCACCGCCGCCGAAAGCCAGGTCGTCCAGCCCCGCTTGCTCGCCCCCGTGACGACGAACTCGTCGATCTCGACGCCCCAGTGCTCCTGCGCCTGAGCCGTCGCCGCGTTCATCGCCTCGACGGCCGACTTCACCATCGGCAGGAGCAGGGGCCAGGTCGCATCGCCCGTCTTCGTGTACTCCACAAACGTATGCGCGATCAGGCCGTCTTCATGGAGATCGCCGAACATCGGCTGAAACGGCACCTGTCGCACGACCGCGGCTGGCAGGCCGGCGGCATTCGCCACGGCGGCCAGCACCTTGAAGGCGTCGGTCGGCTTCGCGATCGGGTGCTGCGGCACCTTGTTCCCGCTGCCGCCGTCGATCCAGAGGATCATGCGGCTCGTGTCCCGGGCCTCGTTCGGCAGAAACATGGAGACTTCGTGCGTCCAGGGCACGCCCTTCCACGTCTGGCTGGTGAGCCGGCAGGTCCGCCAGCGACCGCCGGGCATGTCGCCGCCGCCGAGCGCCTCCACGGCCGTCGATGGATCGCGGGTGCCGACGTAGTCGCCAAGCAGGTCGGCCAGAGCGACGTGCGCCGTCTCACCAGACAGCGCCGGATGCGGCAGGACCGCGGCTACGACCCCTCCGGCACACCCCGCCACAAACTCCCGCCGCGACACAAAGCCGTCGTCCATGGTGGCCACCTCCTACATGTGACACAGAGTCTAGCGTCTCGGAGTCCGCGGTTCCTGCGAGCGGGCCGTGTTGCCGGCCACGGGCACGGACACCCGAAGCCTTCGCAAGACTCTGGCGCAGGTTCGCAACCTGCACCTACGGAGGAGTTTGAAATCTGCGTCGCAACGCGCCACACGTAGCCGCAGGTTGGTAACCTGCGGTGAATCCACGTCGGCCGTACTGCCTGGTGTAGGTTGCCAACCTGCACCTACGTTCGGGAACGCACCCGTGCTCGCGGTCGTACGGTTCTCAGTCGAGCCCTTCGCAGGCCGCGTCTGGCGGCGGCAACACTCGCCGCGGCCGCCGCTGCGACCGCCAGGCCCGCGGGTTCCGGCACGGGAATCGGCCCCGGGGCGGCTCCGCCGAGGGCGGCAACTTCCCCGGCCGTCAGGGCATCGTCGCGAAACTGCATGTTCGCCACATAGAGCTCGCCCACCTCGCCGCTGTCATCGTTGAACGCGAAGAAGCCCGAAGCATTGGACGGCAGCGAACTCTGCGTCTGCGAGAGGGCGGCGACCGACCAGAGCCCGTCGGGCACGAGGTCGAAGTCCTTGAGCTGGGCATTGCGGTTGGAGTCCACGACGATCTGATCCCAGATGATCTGACCGATCGGCTGGCCGTTGATGTAGGTTTCGTATCGCGGGGCGGACGTGGCGGCGTCGAGTTGCATCACCATCGCGAAGCGATACCAGGTGTTGGCCACCACCGTGCCCCCGTAGGCCGTCGCCGCGCCATACTCCTGGCTCGGCTTGCGCACGAACAGCGAGCCGTCCGCATCGCCGCGCGGCTGAAAAAGGTCGAGATAGTTGGGCAGGCCCGTGAGGCTCGACTCCGGCACGAGCACGTCGGTCACAAAGGTGTAGCGGTTGAGCTTCGTGAGCGGCGCGCCGCTGCTCGTCGTGCCGTTGGCGAGCAGCGGAAACGATGCGAGCATCCCCACCGCGGCCCCGCGGCCCCGCATGTCGGGCACCCGCAGGACGGTCGTCGTGCTGCTGCCGAGCGACGCCACGCCGAAGGAGCCCGTCGTGGCATACACGAGCGGCGGCGGATTGGGCGTGCCCCCGAAGGCGGCGTAGTAGGGCGTATTGGGAAGCCAAGCGAGTTGTGTTCCGGGCATGCCAGACGCTGGCGTGAATGATCCGGTCGAAAAATCCCAGTTGCCAACCACGGCCGCGTGGGACGCCGCGCCGAGGAGCATGCAGGGCACAAGGCCGACGGCCGCAAGCCGAGCGAAGCCGATGCGATCACCAGACGCGTTCATGCGTTCACCCGTTTGGCAAAAAAGGGCGTGACGCGGCGGGCAGGCTTGGGAGGCCGGCGGAATCACCGGCGAAAGGTGAGCGGCAGGAAACGGCCCCACAAAGCAGGGCAGGGGATCGCGACCTCAAGCGAAGTCACGGCCACGACGTTTCTGGGCCACCCGGGAAAACTCCCGGCATGACCGACGCGCTCACGAGCAGTTCCACAAAGTCATCGGGGGATCGGACACAAAACCCGGCCTCCTGTCCGACTCCCACCACTTCGGGAGTATAACGGAGCCGGATGAGGGGCAAGGGCTGGGCCGTCGGCGGCAGCAAAAACACGGCCCTGACAGACAAGGGGCCGTCGCCGGATAGACTCATTCCGCCCGGGTTTCGCCGACCTCGGGCTCGCCGCGGGATCGGAAGACGGGATCATGCCCGAGCCACACGAGACGGACCGATCGAGGCACGACGCGAGCCGAGCGGTTCACCGCCTGATTGAGGCGGCCCGCGACGGCCGTGATGACGCCTTCGGCCGGATCTTCGAGTCGTTTCGCCGCCACCTCATGCTGGTGGCCCACCGCGAGCTTCCTCACGCACTCCGTGGCAAGATCGGGCCTTCCGACATGGTGCAGGAGACCGCGGTCGATGCCCAGCGTGCGTTTCCTGCTTTCCGCGGATCAACCGCCGAGGAGTGCTTCGCCTGGCTCCGCTCGATCCTCCGCAACAACGTCGTCGATGCCGTACGCCGCTACGAGCTCTCGCAGAAGCGATCCGCCGGCCGTGAAATCAGCCTGGCCACAGAGGCCGGCCGCCGACAGGGTGGCTTGGTCGAACTCCCACATGGCCTGCCTGATGGATCGGCGATCCGTCACGAGGATGCCGATGTGCTCGCGCGGGCCATGGCGAGGCTCTCCGGGGATCACCACGCAGTGCTCCGCCTCCGCTACTGGGAGGGCCTTTCCTTTCCCGAGATTGGCCAGCGGCTTGGCCGGTCACCCGACGCGGTCCGCAAGCTCTGGTACCGCGCTGTCGAGCGGCTCCAGGAAGAGATGAACAGCGAATCGTCCCACGTGTAGACCTCGGCATCCGCCATGTCTGCAGACCCAATCAAGAGCGAGCGGCCCGCGGACGATCCGCCGCCGGATGCGGTCGACCGAGCCGCCGCGCTCGACGATTTCTTTGGTGGTTTTGCATCGACGCCACCCGATTTGGCCGCCGGCGCCCGTCCTGACGACAGCCCCTTGCCCGGTTCGCTCGATCTCCTGCTTTTGCTGAGGCAAGCCGCCGCCCGGGGCGTCGAACCGCCGGCGAAACAGCCCGAGTCGATCGGCCGCTACCGGATCGTTCGCCTCGCCGGCCGCGGAGGCTTCTCCGTGGTCTGGGAAGCCTACGACCCGGTGCTCCATCGCCGCGTTGCGGTGAAGGCCTGCACGCCCGACGCGCTCGTCTCGCCCGCCGTCCGCCGCCGGTTTCGCCGCGAGGCCGAACTGGCCTCCCGCCTCGTCCATCCCAACATCGTGACGATCCACGAGGTCGGCGAAGCCGACGGCCTCGACTTCATCACGTCCGAGTTCTGCGAAGGGGGCACGCTGGCGGAGTGGCTGAGCCAGCATCCCGGTCCGATGCCGCCGCAGACTGCCGCCCGAATCGCACGGGCGATCGCACAGGCCGCGGCTCATGCCCACCAGGCCGGCATCATCCACCGCGACATCAAGCCGGCCAACGTGCTACTGGTGCCGGTCAACGCCAGCGACGCAGCCGCCGCGCTCATCTCGCCGCAGCCGTCAACCGAGGCGTCCACTGCCGCCCCAGGCATGACCGTGAAACTCGCCGACTTTGGACTCGGCCGGCAGAGCGATCCCGGCGACAGCGACGACCCGCTCACGCAGCTCACGACAGAAGGATCGCGGCTCGGCACACCGGCCTGGATGGCCCCGGAGCAGATTGACCGCTCGTTCGGCGACGTCGGCCCGGCCACCGACGTGCATGCGATCGGCCTGCTCCTCGACCGGATGCTCACCGGGCGACCGCTCCGCGGCGGCAAGACCGACGTCGAAACCTACCGCGAGGTGCTCCTCGACGAGCCGGTCGCCGCCAGCCGCGCGGCGCGGGGCGTGTCGCCCGACCTCGCCGCCGTCTGCCTCACGTGCCTCGCCAAGAGGCCTGCCGACCGCTACGAGTCGGCGGCGGCCCTCGCCGACGACCTCGGCCGCTGGCTCGCCGGCCTGCCGACGCGGGCCCGACCCCTGTCGCCCGCGCAGCGAATCGGGCGGAGCATCGTCCGCCGGCCAGTCGTGGCGGCACTACTTTCCACTGCCTTGCTGGCCTCGTGCATCGCCGGGTGGTCCGCCATCGAGCGATCGCGGGAACGTTTCAGGGGAGCCGCACAGCAGGAGGAACTTCGTCGCCAGAACGCCGCCGCCGAGCTTCGTCGCGGCTTCGAATCGCTGCGGGCCGGCAATGTGGCTGGCGCGATGAACCACATCATGAGAACCCGCTCGATCGATCCCGTTCTGGCCGATTCGGTCGCCACCCGGTGGCTCGAGCGTCGGCTCCACGGTGAACGGGAGATTCTTCTCGAGGTGAAGCCTGCCGACGCAGGCACCCGTGCCGACCTCCATAGCGTCGCGGTGTCGCCCGACGGCCACACCGCGGTCGTCGGCGGCGCTGACGGCAACCTGCGACTCGTACGACACGTCGATGGCCGGCCAGAGATCCAAGTGATCCCCGCCCACGATGAGATCAATGACGTCTGCTTCTCGCCGAACGGTCACCTGTTCGCCACGGCTGGACAAGATGGCCGCGTCCGCTGGTGGTCGGTGGATGCGCCCACGTCGCCCGAAGGTGAAATACCGCCGAGCGGATGCCCGCTCTATGGCGTTTGCTTCACTGCCGATAGCGCATCCGTCTTGTACGGCGGCGAGGATCGTGTTCTTCGCCGCATCGACATCGCTGGCGGCATGTCACCGCTGGAGATTCACCGGTTCGAGGCCCCCGAGGGAGAGTCGCCCGAGATTGAGGCGATGTGTCGGACGGGAAACACCATTGTGGTCGCCTGCGGAGGCGTGCTGACCGCCCTCGACACGGCCGAGGGCCGGGTTCTCTGGTCGCAGCACCGAACCGCCAAAAATCTCCAAAGGTCGGTGTTCCACGCCCTCGCAGTC
>QWPO01000209.1 GCA_003669255.1 Planctomycetota bacterium
AAGATCGACGTCTACCGCCGGCTGTCGCGGGCCACAGCCGAGAGCCAGATCGACGAACTCGCGGCTGAACTCACCGACCGCTTCGGCCCGGTTCCCGACGAGGCCCGGCGGCTGCTCGAGTTCACGCGGCTCAAGACCCTCGCCGTGGGCCTCGGCATCGACTCGATCACACGGCACCCGGGCCTGGTGGTGATCGGCCACCACGACCGCGCCGCCATGGAGAAGCTTCGCATCGCCGCTGGAACTCGCGGTGGAACAGTGCGCATCGTCGATCAGAAGACGGTCGTGATGCCGGTGCACGAATCGACCGCCGCCGATCCCGATCGGCTGCTCACCGCGGTCCGCACGCTCCTCAAGCCCCCCTCGCCGCAGCGCCGGCCGACGAAGCCCGCAGCCAAATCGTGACGCCACACCCCACCCCCTCGCTCCCGCTCGGGGCTTTCTGAAATCGCCAGTGCGTATGCGAACCACGGCAAGGCGGACAGGCACAGGTTGAAAACCTGTGCTACTCAAGGCAAACAATCAACGCAACAAACGCAGCGAGGGGCTGCCCGTGCCCCGAGAGCCGGCGTTGCTGGCCGAGCGAAGCCAGGATGGCGAAGCGAGGGCAGCATCGAGTGAGCGGAGGCCACGATGGCCGCAGCGAACGTCCGGCGATGGGGCATGGGCAGCCCCGAGCGATGGGGACAGGCTGGTTTTTCGCAGGAAACGAGCCTTTCCTCGGGCTTGCGACCGTCCAGAGCACGGGCCTATAGTCCCGCCCCCTCTCCCCGGCCCACGATGCCACCACCACGCCACAGCACCTGCCGAGCGTTCCTTCGAGGCGTCGTCGCCGCGGTGATCGCCGCCTGCGCCATCGACGCGATGGCACAAGACGCGACCCCGCGAGCCACCGTGCAGCCCGCGCAAGTTCCCACCATTCCAGCCGCGACCTCGCGGCCAACAGGCTGGCCCACCACCGCCCCGACGGACGCCGACCCAAAAAAATCGGACGACGACAAGCCGCTCGACAACCACGTGCTCTCGAGCATTCGGGCCAACCCAGGCGCACCCCTCGGGCCGGTCCGTGACCTGATCGCCAGCGAGGTCGCCAAGGCCGTGGCATCTGGATCGGGCGAGGGCGTCGTGCCGGCGGCGTATGAATCAACGGTCGCCACGGGCACGTCCGGCGTACCCGAGTTCAAGTCGCTGGAGACGGCCCTGGTGGTCGCCCGCGTGGGGCCGGAGGTGGTGCTCGAGGCGGACCTGCTCACACCCAAGGCGGTCGAGTTTCTCGAAAAGGTCACGCCCGGGATGCCGCCGGAAAAGGTTCGCGAACTGCGGCTCCAGATCTGCCAGCAGGTGCTGCCGCAGCACATCGAGACGCTGCTGGTCTACGTCGATGCCTGCCGCGAGATACCGGCCGACAAACTTCCCGAGATCCGCAAGAACGTCGACCGCGCCTTCGACGAGCAGCAACTGCCGCGAATGATGAAGGAAGCCAACTCGCCCAACTCGATGGAGTATGAAAAGTCGCTGCGGGCCCGCGGCACGTCGCTCGACCGGATGCGAAAGATGTTCTTCGAACGAGGCCTCGCCCAGGAGTGGATGCGAAAGAACGTGAAGACCGAAGAGGAGGTTCCCCACGCCGAACTCATCGCGTGGTACCAAAATCACCTCGTCGACTACGAGTATCCCGCAAAGGCCCGCTTCGAAGCATTGACGGTGAAGACGGGGCTCAAGCGGTCGCGACAGCAGGCCTGGGGAGTCCTCGCCGAGATGGGCAACGAGGTGCTGGCCGGCCGGCCCTTCGAAGAAGTGGCCAAGGGACGGTCGGAAGGGCCGACCGCATCCAGCGGCGGCGCCTTCGACTGGACGAGCAAAGGCAGTCTCGCATCCGCGTCCCTCGACGAGGCGATCTTCTCACTGCCGGTCGGCCAGCTGAGCGCCATCATTGAGGACGGAGAGCAACTCCACATTGTCCGGGTGGCTGAGCGAAAGGACGCCGGCCGCATTCCCTTCACAGAGGCTCAGGTCGAAATCCGCGACACGCTGATCACCGATCGCCGCCGGGAGGCGACCGACGCCTACCTCGAAAAAATCCGTCAGCGGACCCCCGTGTGGACGGTGTTCGACAACCCGGGCGGATCGTCCGCGGCACCCCAGTTCACCGCCGGCCGCCCCACCCCGTCCGTCACTCGCTAGCGACGCGTTGCACGGCCCGTGCTCCGCTCGCGCGGATTGCTCGCGCTGCCTGCCAGGGCTAGACTTCGGCAGCGGGTCGGCGACCTCCGGTCACGGCCTTCTTCGAGCCGCTGGAGACCCACCACATGACCGCGACCGCCCGCCCGTCCTCGTCCCCCGCTGCGTCCCCGGCGACCTCGCCGTGGCCCGGCACGAAGGCCGACGGGAGCGCGTCGCTGGAGTTCAACGGCAGCCGCTGCGACCTGCCCATGATCGTGGGCACCGAGGGGGAACGGGCGATCGACATCGCCAAACTGCGGTCCCAGACGGGGATGATCACGCTCGATGAGGGCTTCGTCAACACTGGATCGACGACGAGCGCGATCACGTTTCTCGATGGGGAGAAGGGCATCCTCCGCTACCGCGGCTACCCGATCGAGGTGCTGGCCGAACGGTGCGACTTCGTCGAAGTCGCCTACCTGCTGATTTTTGGTGAGTTGCCGTCCGCGCCCCAACTCGACGCGTTCCGCACGTCGCTCTCCCACCACACGATGATCCACGAGGACATGCGGAGCTTCTACGGGGGGTTCCCTCGCGACGCCCATCCGATGGCGATCCTGGGGAGCGTGGTCGGCGCACTCTCTACCTTCTACCAAGACTCGCTCGACGTCCGCGACCCGCGGCAGGTGGAGGTGAGCGTGCACCGGTTGCTCGCCAAGCTGCCGACGATCGCCGCCTACAGCCACAAAAAGTCGTGCGGTCAGCCGCTGATGTACCCCCGCAACGACCTCGACTACTGTGAAACCTTCCTCCACATGATGTTCGCGGTGCCGTGCGAGGAATATCACATCGACCCGGACTTCGCCGACGCCCTCGACATGCTCCTGATCGTGCATGCCGACCACGAGCAGAACTGCTCGACGTCGACCGTCCGCATGGTCGGCTCGAGCGACGCCAACCTCTTCGCCAGCATCTCAGCCGGGATCTCGGCGCTCTGGGGCCCGCTGCACGGCGGGGCCAACCAGGCCTGCGTGGAGATGCTCGAGAAGATCGTGGCCGACGGAGGCAACGTGAAGAAGTACGTGGAACTCGCCAAGAAGAAGGACTCGGGCTTCCGTCTGATGGGCTTTGGCCACCGCGTCTACAAGAACTACGACCCGCGGGCAAAGCTGATCAAGGCCACCTCCGACAAACTGCTTGCCAAAATCGCCCGGCACGATCCCCTCTTCGACATCGCCCAGCAACTCGAGGAGGTCGCGCTCGCCGACGAGTACTTCATCGAGCGGAAGCTCTACCCAAACGTCGATTTCTACTCGGGCGTCATCTATCGGGCGATGGGCATCCCCGTGCAGATGTTCACAGTGCTATTCGCGATGGGCCGGCTGCCGGGCTGGATTGCCCACTGGATGGAGATGCATCGCTCGCCGACCAAGAAGATCTGTCGGCCGCGGCAGATCTACTCGGGCGAGAATCTCCGCGAGTTCGTGACGATCGACCGCCGAGGCTAGCCGCCGGTCACCGCTTGCCGCGGAAGAACTCGGTGAGGATTCGGCCGCACTCGTCGGCGAGCACGTGGCCGACGTGCTCGACCCGGTGGTTGAGCCGCGGGTCATCGAACAGCCGATAGAGCGTCTGCACCGCCCCTGCCTTGGGATCGGCCGCTCCCCAGACGACCGTTGGCACCCGGGCCTGGAGGATCGCCCCGGCACACATCGGGCAGGGCTCGAGCGTGACGTAGAGCACACAGCCCTCCAGCCGCCACGAGCCGAGCGTGGCCGCCGCCTGGGTCAGCGCGATCATCTCCGCATGGGCGGTCGGATCGTTGAGCTGCTCCCGCTGGTTGTGGCCGGTGCCGACGATTCGGCCTGCCGCGACCACGATCGCCCCGACCGGCACCTCGTCTTCGGAGGCCGCCACGCGCGCCTCTTCGAGCGCCAGCCGCATCCAGCGGTCGTGCGGAAGGCCGCCCGGCAGGAAGACCGGGTCGGCGTCGTCGAGATCTTCCGGGAGGTCCATGGAGCGGCACTGTACCATGGGGTACGCTTGTCGGATCCCTCCCACGCCCCAAGGATTCCCATGGACCCCACCCTGTTGCTGCTCCGCTGGGCTCACCTGCTCGCTGCGCTCGTCGCCGTGGGAGGATTGGCCTTCGCCCGGTTCGGTCTGCTCCCGGCCATTGCGGAGTTTGACGAAGAAACCCGTGAACGGATCCACGACAGGATCCGCAGGCGGTGGCTGCCGTGGGTGATCGGGTCGATCACACTCCTCCTGGCGAGCGGGCTGGCGAACTTCCTCCTGTTCAACGCCCGCGTCAAGGCAGAGGGTTGGGCGGGGGGCGAGTGGATGCGGGCGACGAGTTACCACTCCCTGTTCGGCGCCAAAGTCCTGCTTGCACTTGTGGTCTTCTACTTCGCCAGTGCGCTCGTCGGGCGGGGTGCCGGCACGCAGTGGGTGCGAAACGACCGGGCGACGTGGCTGTCGCTCACGCTCGGGCTCGCCGTCGCCGTGGTGATGATCAGCGGCTGGATGCGACAGCTGCACACCGGCCCAAACATGCTCTCCGCCGGTGACGGCGGCGTGCTGATCGAGATCGGAACAGGCCTTGAGGGAGGCCGCGACCGCGGCGACCAGACCGATGGACAAGAAGGACAAGAAGCGGATCGAAGTGCTCCAGCAGAAGATCGCGAAGCTCCAGCAGCTGCTGGCGGGCGCGAAGAAGCAGCCCGATGACCCGGCCGAGGTGCCTCGGCTCGAGAAGGATCTCGCCGCGGCGCATGCAGAACTCGCGACCCTGAAGCAACACTGAGGAGCGAAAGCACGCGGCATGGGTCTAGGAGATTTCTTCGGTTCGCTGTTCGGGGGCTCCGGCAAGGTCGACCTTTGGAAGCGGTTTGAGCGGATGCGGGAGAGCACCTCCGGCACCATGTCGACCTTCTACAAGGTGCGCGACCTGAAGACTGGAGAGATCCTCGGCCTCAAGGTCGTCGACGCCGCCAAGGCCGCCCCTGTGGAGGCCCGCTACAAGTCGCTCGGCAAGCAGACCGAAGGAGAGATCGGCAAGCAGATCAGCGGCCCGAACATCGTGCAGATCAAGGAATGGGGCACGGCCACGACCGGCGACCCGTTCATCGTCCAGGAGTTCATCGAGGGCTCGCTGCTGCACTCGCTGATTTCCGCCAAGAAGCAGTTCACGCCCGCCGAGCGGCTCGATCTCGTGCGGCAGGCTGCCACCGCGATCGCCGCGGTGCATGATGCGGGATTCGTGCACCGCGACATCTGCCCACGAAACTTCATCCTCCAGCCCGACGGCCGGCTGGTGCTGATCGACTTCGGCCTCACCGTGCCGGACAAACCCGCCTTCCTCCAACCCGGCAATCGCGTCGGCACGCCGAACTACATGGCTCCCGAAGTCGTGCGACGTCGACAGGCCGACAAACGGCTCGACATCTTCTCGTTTGGGATCACCGCTTACGAGATCTGCACCGGCCAGTCGCCCTGGCCGAAGGGCTCTTCCGGCAAGGCGGCCATGGCACATGACACGCCCCCGAACGACATCCGCGAAGGCTGGCCCGAGATCCCGTCGCCGCTCGCCACGGCGATCATGGCGTGCCTGTCGGCCGAGCCCGAGCGGCGGCCGGAATCGATGGCCCGGTTCCTGACGGCAATCTCATCCGTAAGCCTCTGAGAGGGTCTGAAAACAGCCCCCGGCGGGCCGGGGCCGCCGCAGGCCTTGAAGCGGGCCGGTTTTCTCCGTACTTTCGTGCGGTTGTCGGCGGACCAGTCGCCGGCCGCCTTCCCTCCTTTTGAGAACTCAGGACCACCTCCCATGACGATGGACAAGAGCCTCCGGGTGCGCAAGGGCTCGTCGAGCGCCCGCGGCGTACTGAGCCGTGCCGAGCGGATCGCCAAGCTCAAGGAGCAGGAGCGTTGGACGGAAGGCCGTAGCCCGCTGGGACTGCCCAAGGTCCGCGTGCTGAAGCTCTCGATGAAAAAGAAGAAGGTGAAGAAGGAAGAAGGCGCCGAGGGCGCAGCTGCCAAGCCAGCGGCTGGGGCGAAGAAGAAGTAGCAACGCGGCGGAAGCCCGCGTTGCTCGGCCCGCGATGGATCGGACGTTCCGCCGATCATCGCGGGCGTATCGGCGACCATGCCTTTCGGCATGGTTGCCTGTGCCTCAGTGGACTCAGCTGTCATTGGGGACGCGATGGCCAGCGAGTTCAGACGCTGCCCAGGCACCGTCGGGCAGCTGCTTGGCCTGATGCGATGACCTGCGGGATGCCCACGCCGGTGTAGGCGGCGCCCGCGACCGCCAGACCTGGGTGGCGGGAGATGGCGGTTTCGATCCGAGCCACGCGGGCCACGTGGCCGACGTGGTACTGCGGCATCGCATGGTTCCAGCGCTCTACGCGGGTGAGCTTCGGCTCGCCCCGCGCGCCGAGGAGTTGCCCCACTTCGCTGAGGGCGAGTTCGACCAGCGCGTCGTCGCTCAGGTCCATCGCTTCGCGATCGAGGGCCCCGCCGATAAACACCCGCATGAGCACACAGCCCGGTGGCGCCCGTCCGGGGAACTTCGAACTGGAGAAACTCACCGCCAGGATGCGGCGGCCGGCCACCCGGGGAACGACCATTCCGGCGGCATCGAGCGGATGCGCCACCCGGTCGCGGGCAAACCCGAGCGACACGATGCACGAGCCCGCATAGTCGATCGCTGCAAGGTCGTCGGCAAGTGACCGATCGAGGCGGGGTAGCATGCCGGAGGCGACGGGCGCGGGCGTGGCGATCACCACCGTGTCGGCCGTGGCGGTCGCGTCGTCCAGGCCCGCCCCCGCAACCTGCCAGCGACCATCGTTCGTGCGTTCGAGGGTCGAGACCGAGCCCGTGACAAACCGCACGCCTCGCGATCGCAGGTCCTCAGCGAACCGGAGCGGCAGCGTCTCCATGCCCGAGGCGAGGGTCACAAACTGCCCGTAGCGTGCGCCCGAGGCTTCGGACACGCCAGCCTGCCGCCGCAACCGGACCCGCTCACCCGCCCAGAGGCTGCCGCACTCGCGTTCCATGGCCAGAAAATCACCGCAGGCGGCCGCCATGCTCAGCCGGGCGGGGTCGGCGGTCCAGATGCCAGAAGCGAGCGGCTGCACGAGCCGATCGAAGGCTTCACGGCCGAGACGCCGGACCGCGAAGCTTTCGAGCGACTCGTCATCGTCGCCCGAGGCTGGTCGGCAGGCCGGCACAAACCGCTCCCAGAGGAGCCGAGCCCGCCCGAGCGGAGAGAGAAGCGCCGTCGTCAGGATTCCATCGACACGTCCCGGCGCCATCAGGCGAAACCCGGCGGGGGCAGGAACGCCGCGGCCGGCATGCCAGACGAGCGCCCGCCGCGCGCGGGGCTCAACGCCAATCAGTTCCGCATCAAGTGCCAGACGCTTGACCAGCGACACCGCCTCGGCCCGCGCCGCCAGGAAGCAGTCGGCCGACCGCTCCACGAGCCACCCCTCGCGGTGTACGGTGCCAAGCACGCCCCCCACGCGGCCGCTTGGTTCGACAACCGTCACCCGACGCTCGCTTCCACCGGTTTCCCCGACGAGCGCGTCGGCAGCTGCGAGCCCGGCAAGCCCTGCTCCAATCACGAGCGCGTGAGAACGGGGTACGGTCATGGGAAGACGAAACTCCTTTCGGAACCCGCCATCGTAGTCGGCCGACCGTGAGACATGCTCAATCTGGGAATCCTGGGGGTTTCCGGAAGGCTCCCGGGGGTCGGCTTGGCTGGCCTAGACGCATCGACTCCCTCCCCCTACCTTCCCGCCGCCGTTCCGTCGGCCCAACCCGGCCGCATTCCCTCACGCCCGTCAACGACCGTCAAGGAGACACCCTCGTGGTCACGCTGCGGAGTCGGATCTCGCTCCTGATTCTCATCCTCTCGGGAGCCTGCCTCCCCACGATCAGCCTTGCCGACGACGGACTCCAGACACCGCCCCGGACGCTGATGCGACTGCCGGGATGGATCGAATCGATGGGCGATGACGCAGCGGACGCATCACCGGCAGATCGGGGGACGATTCCGCGCCGTGGGGCGCCGATCGACATCGCCGCCAAGGCAGGCACCAAACCGGCCGCTGATTGGAGCCATGTCACCCCCGTCGCGGCTCCCGTTGCCAAGCCGACGACACCGGCCCCGGCCACCGGATCGACGAGCGGCTTCCGACGCTGGATCAACGAGCGGGTCGCCGTGCTGCCCAAACCCACCGAACTGTCGGCCTCCACGACCCCGGCGGAACCAACGGCCGGCCAGCCGGTCGCGGAGCCGCAGCCGACTGTCACCGCTCCGATCGCGGTCACACCCGACGAGATGCCGACCCTGTCGATCGATCCCGCGAGTTTCCGCGGGGCGCTTCCAGGCAAGACGACCCGTCAGGAAATCGAGACGGCGTGGGGGGCTGGCGAGGCGTTCACCAGCGAAGATGGTGCGGCCGGTCTCGCCTGGACGATCGAGCCTTTCGAACGCGTCGAGGTGAGACTCGAGGGCGAAGTCGCCTCGTCCATCAGCATCAAGCTCGCCGAACCGGTCCCGCTCGGCGACCTCGCCCGCCAACTTGAAATCGCCGACCTTCGGACCGTCGCGGTGAAGGACGACCAGGACATCCGAATCGGTGAGGTCTACCCCGAGCGGGGCGTGATCATCAGCGTGGAGCCAGGCACATCCAACGCCACGGCGATCCTCATCGAGCCCCTCGATGCCGATTCCTTCGTGCTCCGCGCCGAGGGAGAGATCGACAAGTGCTCCGCCTATGCGGTGGCCGACCTGCAGTACGCGATCCAGATCGACCCGCAGCATGTCCGGGCGCAGCGGCTGCTGCTCGCCATGACCAGCGACCAAGGGAAGTGGCGGCAGGCGCTACGGCTCGCCGAATCGGCCGGCCGCCTCGATCCCGACGACGTCTGGACGAAGCTGAAGCACGCCGGCGTGCTGGTGGCCCTCAATCGGCCCGAGGAAGCCCGGGTGGTGCTCGATCGCGCGACGGCGCTGGCATCCTCGTCGCCGCTGGTGCTCGCCCAGACCGCCCGCCTGTCGGGCCGGATCCACCTGGCGCAGAAGAGCCCCGACTACCAGAAGGCCGTCGACCAGTTTGGCGAGGCGATCCGACGGGCGTCGCCTTTGCTCACGAAGCAGTCGCCGGCCCTGCAGGCGGCTGCCCGGGAAGTGTTGCTCGATGCCCACCTCGGCACGGCCTTGGCGATCGCCAAGGGGACGTGGCAGCAGAAGAGCCGCGTGATTCCCAAGTGGGTCAGCCGGGCCGACGCGGTGGTCAAGGAATTCACAGGCGACGAGCAGGAGCGGCAGGTGTTGGAACTGCAGCTCTGCCGTGGGGCGCTCGCCGTGTCGGCGGGCTCGAATGAGGCCATCGAACCGTTGCCGTGGGTGAAGCGACTCCTCGAACTCCGCGACACCATGGGCGACGGGATCGGCGACCCGTGGCGTCGGCGGCAGATGGACTGGGACGTGGGCCAGGCGCTCGCCGACGCGCTCACGGCTGCTCAGAAGCGGGGCGACGCGACCGACATGCTCGACAACGCCACGCTCACCGCCGCTTACCTGGAACGGGGCTCGGAGCACCGCGAACTGACTGCCGCCGAACGGAAGGGCCTTGGCGAACTCATGTTTCGCATCGGCATCATGCACAGCCTCCAACGGGGCGATCACCCCACGGCCGTCACCTGGTTCGACCGGGCGATCCCACTGTGGGACGACAACGACCGTTTTGACCGCGAAGGTGAACTCGGGCGGCTCGGCGAGTCGTACGTGAGCATGGCGATCTCCTACTGGCAGGTCGGCCGTCGCGAAGACGCCGTCACCCTCAGCCGCCGCGGCGTTGATCTGATGGTGGCCGCGGTGGACAAGAGCCAACTCGAGGAACGGGCCCTCGCCGTGGCCTACGGCAACCTCGCGACGATGTACGCCGAAGAGGGCGACGACCAGCAGTCGAAGAACTACGCCGAAATGGCGAGCCGCGCCGAGGCCACCGGCACGATCCGGTAAGGCGCAACCGGCTGCTCCCCCTTCCGGAATCGCACATGCAAGCGATGATGCCGCGAGCCCAATGCAAACCGGGAAGACACACAGGTTGAAAACCTGTGCTACGAGAAGAGGCAGCGAGGGGCTGCCAGTGCCCCGAGAGCCGGGCTATGGGAGCAAGCGCAGCCAGGATGGCGAAGCGCAGCGGACATGCAGTGAGCGTCGGGCACGATGCCCGACGCGAACGTCCGGCGACGGGCATGGGCAGCCCCGAGCGTCGTGAACGCTCCGGATCGCATGTGCTCCGGAACAGCTGCACTCAGTGCATCGTGCCGTGGAGCACGCCTTGCACCGGCGAGCCGTCGGCGGCCGTGGTCTTCCACTCGAGCGCGTAGCACCACGTCGCCGCGAAGTCGGGCACGCGGAGCGCGACCTGCCGGCCGTCGCTCGACACCTTCACTGCCGCCACGCCACGGGCAACTTCGTCGATGTGATCGGAGCCGTAGTTCGCCGTCCGCTTGAGATTCCACGTCGTCACCTTCCAGGCGGCGGTGTTGGCCGCAGCCGCGAGGTCGAGC
>QWPO01000033.1 GCA_003669255.1 Planctomycetota bacterium
CCGAAGTAGCACAGGTTTCCAACCTGTGCCGACATCGCCGCAGGTTGAAAACCTGCGCTACGACCAGGGCATCGCAGTCGCGATCTTCAGATGTAATACATCGAATCGCCGGTCGGCTTGCAGCGGGCGGCGAGGCTCGCGAGGGTGATTTCGGCAAGCGCCTCCGCCTCGGCGTCGGCGGCCTTCTCCCAGGCGACAGCGAGCACGGCGGCGGTCCGAGACTTTTTCCCCATATCGACCGACAAGGGTGCCACGGCGTCCGCCGGCCCCTCGACGGCATCACGGATGTCGTGAAGCGTCACCTCTTCCGCAGGCTTCGCCAACCGGTAGCCACCAGCCGCCCCGCGAATGCTCGCCACGATGCCGGCGGCCTTCAGTTGCAGCAGGATGTGGACGAGAAACCGTGGCGGCACGCCCTGCGCCGCACAGATCTCGCGGATCCGCACTGGGGCAGGGGCATCAGTTCGCCTCGCCAACTCGACGGCCGCAAGGGCTGCATACTCGGTCTTGGCGGAGAGGCGCATCGCCGAGTCCCTTTCGTCAGCGTGAATGCAGGCCGCACTCGGTCTTGGCTGAGCCGCTCCAGCGGCCAGCCCGCTCGTCCTCATCCATCGTGACGGCGCGGGTGCAGGGCGCGCAGCCGATGCTCACGTAGCCTTTGTCGTGCAGTGGGTTGTAGGGAACGTTCTCCTTGATGATCGCGTCCCAGACCTTGGCCTTGGTCCAGTTGGCCAGCGGCGACACCTTCACAACGCCGAACTTGTGATCCCAGCCCACAATCGGCGTCACGGCACGGTCGGCGCTCTGGTCACGGCGGATCCCGCTCATCCAGGCGTCGTAGTTCGCCAGCACACGGGTGACGATCGAGAGCTTCCGGTCGCCGCAGCAGCGGTCGGGGTCAGTGCGATAGATGGGCCCGCCGTGAATGCGCTCGTACTCCTCGACGGTGGTCGATGGCTTCTCGAGCACCACCTCGACCCCATACCGCTTGGCGATTCGGTCTCGAAGTTCGATCGTCTCCGGGAACTGGTAGCCGGTGTCGAGATTGAAGACGTACGTCGACGGCGACATCGCTGCGAGCCAGTGGATGATCAAGCACCCCTCAGGGCCGAAGGCTGTGGCCATCGTGAGCTTGCCGCCGAAGCGATCCACCGCCCAGCGGATGATCTCTTGGGGCGTCGCCGACTCGAGCGACCGGCTTGCCCGCGCAAGCTCCTCGCGGAGTTGGGGCGTCACCTGGCGGACCTCGGGCTGGTCAACAACGGCTGCCGGCACTGTGCCCATACCTTACCTTGTTGCTCAACTATTGTCAGAATTTTAGCGTAGCCTTTTGAATCGGCCAAGAGCAGGGGCGGTGTCGCGTTTCATTTCATGCAAGCCGCAGGGTTTGACGGCGTTTCCCGGCTTCCGCCATGGCCCCTCGCCAACCCCTCCCAAAACCGCACAATCGCCACCAAGCCGGTCAGGTATCCACACAGTCAAAGAGGTCACATGACACGCAACGTGGCTCTGGCGGTCGATCTGGGGGCCTCCAGCGGCCGCATCGTCTCCGGCACCTTCGACGGCAGGATCCTCGAGCTTGAGGAACTCCACCGGTTCGAGAACGGCCCCGTGGCCATGGCCGGCCAACTCATCTGGGACCTTCCCCGACTCTGGCACGAAGTTGTCAGCGGCCTACGGGCGGCGGCATCCCGCCACGGCAAGGCGATCACCACCGTCGGCGTCGATACCTGGGGCGTCGACTTCTCATTTCTCGGGCCCGACGACACCCTGCTGGCCAACCCGGTCTGCTACCGCGACACCCGCACCCGCGGGATGCTCGCCGCCGCCGAGAAGGTGGTGTCGCGAGGCGACATCTTCGCTGCCACCGGCCTGCAGTTCATGGAGATCAACTCGCTCTACCAGTTCCTCGCGCTCAAGGCTTCGAACTCGAGCGTGCTGGCGGCGGCCGACCGCATGCTGATGATCCCCGACCTCGTCCACTGGCTCCTTGCCGGCGAGCGATCCAACGAACGGACCAACGCCTCAACGAGCCAGTGCTACGACCCGCAGACCGGCGACTGGGCCTTTCCGATGCTCGATCGCTTTGGCCTGCCGCGGCGGGTGTTCGGGCCGCTCGCCGACCCCGGCACCGATCTGGGCGTTCTTCGTGCCGACGTCGCGGCGGAGACGGGGCTCGCTGGCGTTCGGGTGATCCTGCCGGGCACCCACGACACCGCCAGCGCCGTGGCCGCCGTACCCGCCCAGGAGCCGCCAAGCAGCCGTCCCGACTGGTGCTATGTGAGCCTCGGCACCTGGGCCCTCGTCGGAGCCGAACTCGACCGGCCGCTCGTCACGCCGGAGTGCCTCGCTCGTAACTTCACCAACGAAGGCGGCGTGGGCGGCACCACCCGGTTGCTCAAGAACGTCTGCGGTCTCTGGCTCGTGCAGCAGTGTCGCGCAGCCTGGCAGCGGGCCGGCAAGGACTGGTCGTGGGATCAGCTCACCGCCCTGGCCGCGGAGGCTCCGCCGCTGGTCACGCTCGTCGATCCCAACGACCCGTCGCTCGTCGCTCCGTCCGATATGCCTGACGCGATCCGCCGCCTGGCGCGAGCCGCAGGCGAGCCGGTGCCCGAGTCGACCGGGGCCATGGTACGGGCGGCGTTGGAGAGCGTGGCTGCCGCGGTCCGGCGGACGCTCAGTGAACTCGACACGCTGCTCGGCCGCCGCGTCTCCCGCGTGCACGTCGTGGGCGGAGGCGTGAAGAACCGCCTGCTCTGCCAGATGGTCGCCGACGCCACCGCGCGGCCGGTGGTCGCGGGCCCGGTCGAGGCCACGGCGATCGGCAACCTGCTCGTGCAGCTGGCGGGCCGCGAGGGATCGGTCGACCTCCGAACGGTGCGGGCAATCGTCCGCGACAGCTTCGAGCCGGAGCGATACGAACCCCGCGACGCGGCCCGCTGGAATGACCGCCTGGGAACGTAGCACAGGTCACGCATGCCCCACGCCTCACGGCGTTGGGCTTGGACCGCCCGTAAAAGCCGACCGGCCGTAAGGCCGCGGGCGATTTATGCTGGATGCGGCGTCTCGTGGCGGTGCGCCCCACGCCTCACGGCGTTGGGCTTGGACGAACGACGACTCAGGCCGCCTGCTGCTGGCGGGCGGGCCGCTTCGTGACCACGCCGTGATCAACCTCGATGATCGCGTCCGCCAGGGCGAGCGTGCTCGCCCGGTGCGTGATCATGATCACCGTCCGGTTCTCGACATACGTCGCGAGGGCCTCGTGGATCAACCGCTCGCTCTCCACGTCGATCTGGCTGGTGGCCTCGTCGAGCACGAGGATCTCCGCGTTTCGCAGGAAGGCCCGGGCCAGCGAAATCCGCTGCCGCTGCCCGCCGGAGAGCCGGAAACCGTTGGGCCCGACCATCGTCCGGTAACCCTCGGGAAACTCCGAGATGAACTCGTGCGCGTGGGCCTTGCGGGCGGCCTCCTCGATCTCTTCCTCGGTGGCGTCCCAGCGGCCGTAGCGGATGTTGTAGTGGATCGACTCGTTGAAGAGTTCGGTCTGCTGCGTGACCATCGCGATCCGCCGCCGCAGGTCGTGCAGTGCGAGGTCCTTGATGGGCACGTCGTCGAGAAGCACGCGGCCCGAGGTGGGGTCGTAGAACCGGCAGATCACGTTGACGAGCGTGCTCTTGCCGCCGCCGTTGGGACCGACAATCGCCACTCGCTCGCCGAAGCGGATCGTGAGGTCGACATCCTTGAGCACGGTGTCGATGCCGTCGTAGGAGAACGACACCTTATCGAGGCGGATCTCGCGATGGGGCGAGGGCAGGGTCTTCGGGTGAATCGCCTCGGCGAGCTTCGACGGCGTGTCGAGCAGCGGATAGAGCCCCTGGGCCCCCACCATCCCGATGTTCAGGCCGGTGATCACGCCCGAGAGCTTTCGCACCGGATCGCTGGCCCCGATCAAGAAGCCGAAGAAGATCATGATGCCCGGCACCGTCATCGGCTGATCCGTCATCGTGATGCCGAAGATTTGCGTCTCCTGGTGGATCACGAGCCAGGCCCCGACGGCGATCGAGGTGGCCACCATCCCGATGCCGAGGATCTCGGTGATCGGGTTGGCCAGCGCGTGGTAGAAGGAATGCCACATGCCGGTCTTCATCATGTCGCCCGTGCACGTGCGAAACCGCTGTCGCTCGAACTCCTCCATCGTGTAGGCCTGCACGGTGAGCACGTTATTCAGCGCCTCGAGCAGCACGTGGTGGAAGCCCTTGGATCGGGCGAGGATGTTTTTCGACACGTTGCGGATCCGGCGGTTGAGCCAGACCATCAGGAAGCCCACGAGCGGGGCGAGCGTCAGGCAGGCAAGCGTGAGCCGCCATGACACCATGAAGGCGAAGCCGAGGCAGGTGGCGATCTTGAGCGGCTCGGTGATCGCGCCGCCATAGACCGCCGTGATGCCACTGGCGAGCATGTCGGAGGTGCTCGTCACCTGGGCCATGAAGCCGGCCGAACCCCACCTCATGAACTGGGCCCGGTCGAGTTCGAGCGCCTTGTCGAAGACCTTCAGCCGAATGTTCCGGCTGATCGTCATCGCCACCCAGCTGACGAGGAGCGTTGAGCCCATCAGAAGCACGTGCTTCACGAACGTGCTGACAACGACGAACACCACCACGAGGAGCACCGTGTTGAAAGGGTCTCGTGGGAGGAAGCGGTCGAGCCACGGCCCGAGCCGCTCGCCCGAGTAGACGATCGCCTCATCGCCCCGCTTCGAGAGCTTCAGGGTGTCGAGGAGATTGCGGTTCTTCTTCGCCTGATCGGCGCCGACCTCGGGATCGGCGAGCGACGCTTCGAGGGCCGCGGTCTGCTCGGTCGCGGACGTGATTCGCCCCTTGGCTTCCTCGATCCGCCGTTCGTTCCACGACTGGAGCGAATCGCCCTTGAGCGTCACCTCGATGATCGGGAACAGGGCGGCGATATTGGCGCCCCAGAGGGCGGCCACGCCGGCGGAGCAGAGCAGCGCCGCGGCAAGCAGCGGCCAACTCTTGGAGGCCTCGCGCAGCGCCCTGAGGAAGTAGTTCATGAACCGGCGTCTCGAAAAGGGCGGTGGGTAGGCCCCGGAAGTGATCGGTCAGATCGGTCGCACGCCCGCAGCGCAGTCTCCGATCGATCCGGCGACGGAGGCTGCGCGTGGCGTGGCAGGATGGGCGGACCGTAGCCGCCGGCACCTGCTGTGCGGGTGGGGAAAGTAGTGACCCCGGCGGCAGCGTTCAAGGGCGGGTTTTCCCAGCGAAAACCGAAGAATCTCGCCACAACGCCTAGATTCACCGTCTGCCGAGGCGAAGCTCCGCGGCGAGGAGCGTGTTGGCCATCAGCATGGCCACCGTCATCGGGCCGACGCCCCCAGGCACCGGCGTGATCCAGCCGGCCACCTCGCTCACTGCGCCATAATCCACGTCGCCCACCAGTTTCCCGTCGACGCGGTTGATCCCCACGTCGATCACGGTGGCTCCCTTCCGCACCATGTCGGCCGTGATCAGTCGTGGCTTGCCCACCGCCGCCACTACGATGTCGGCCTGCCGCGTGAAGTGGCCGATGTCGCCTGAGCGGCTGTGACAGATCGTCACGGTCGCATCGCAGCCATCCGTGCCGTCACTCGGGAAGCCGAGCGGTGGCCGCTGGGCAAGCAAGAGTGCCAACGGCTTGCCCACGATGTCGCTGCGGCCCACGATCACCACATGCTTCCCCGCTGTGGGAATCGCCGCGTCGATGAGCATCCGCTGCACGCCCGCGGCCGTGCAGGGAATGAACCGTGGCCTGCCCTGCGAGAGGAGTCCTGCGTTCTCCGGATGGAAGCCGTCCACGTCGCGGTCGGGCGGCACGGCATCGAGCACCGCCACCGTGTCGACGTGCCCGGGGAGTGGTAGTTGCACGAGGATCCCGTCGGCATGTCCGTGTGCGTCGCGGGCAATCGCCTGGACGAGAGCCACGAGCTCGGCGGTCGTCGCCGTCGCCGCCACCGGCAGCACCGCGGCGTCGATGCCAACGCGAGCCGCGGCCGCCGCCTTGCTCTTCACGTAGGAGGCGCTCGCGGCCATGTCGCCGACGAGCACGACCACAAGGCGAGGCTTCCGGCCGAACATGCCGGTGAAGGTCTCCACCTCTTGGCCGAGCGCCGTCTCGATCCGTCCCGCGAGCGCCCTGCCGTCGAGGATCCGAGCCGTCGGGGCCGTCATGGAGCGGCCTTCGCGCCGGCGGCCGCCTCGCTCGATGCGGCCCACTGCTTCCAGAGTCCTTCGATGCCCGCAGCCTCGGAGTCGCCTTCGTGGAACACGAACAGGTAGCGGAACGTGAGCGACTCGCCGGCAGGGATCGTATGGTCGCCGCTCCCCAAGGCAGCGCCGGTGAAGTCATGGAGCCCAAAGGGGTTGGCCGCCACGAGGCCGTAGTCGCGGGCGTGCCAGTGAGTCGGGTGCCGCAGGTTGCGCGGATGGTCGAGCACGGCCAGGCCCACGGTCTTGTCGTCGATCGGACCCCAGTACCCCACCCAGCGTGCCGGCTTGCCCCAGGCATCGACGTCGCGCTGGCCCTCCGAGTTGATGCAGTGGCCGGCGGCACCCTGCGAGCCGTCGAGGTCCCTGATCTGCAACTGCGTTGGCACTCGGATGGCCATCGCCCCCTCCTTCGTGTCGCCGAAGGTCACCGGGCCGTGATCGGCGTGGACGGTGATGGAATAGTCGATCGTTCGCGTGGTGGCGTCGCCGCCAAACACAAGCCTGCGGGTGTCGGTGCAGACGACCGTGCCATCGGCCTTCACCCAGCGGTTTCGCGTCTCAATCACACCCTCGTCGCCACCGTCGGCCCGTACGAGTTCGGCCTGCTCGATGCGGTTGTTCGCATCCCGCTCCGGCTTGCCCGCCTTGGGGCTCGACGTCCAGAAGTCCGTGCCGTTGACGATCCCGTGGGTGAACCAGATCGACTCGTGGTGCGGATGGTCGTGGGCCTCGCCGGCGACACTCTCCACGATCGGCCACGACCTCGTCATCGGCACGCCGCTCGGCCCGTGCACCGGAAAGAGAATCGGCTTGCGGTGACCGGCGTGGATGTACGACGTGAAGGGCTTCCCATCGACGGCGACATCGATGCGGTCGTCGTGGCGGTCGAGTGTGACTGCGGCCGACGCGGGAAGGCACACGATCGCGACGGCGAGAAAGCGTAGCCACGTGAGCGATACGGCCGTGCTTGCGAGCAGCGACATCACGTTCGGGCCTCCACATACAGCGTCCGGAGCTGGTGCTGAACCTCCTCGAGGAGCTTTCGCTCGTCGCTGGCGAGATTGCCCCGCGTCTTCTCCTCGAGCATGTCGAGGGTGTCGATGAAGTGCTTGGCGGTGGGGATGTTTTTCATCGCCTTGTTGGTGATCGGATTCGGAATCCGTCCAAACGCCATCAGCGCCTGCGTGAAGAGCGTGTGGATCAGGAACTCAAAGGTGGCCGGAGGCATCTTCCCCACGGCCCCGCCACTGTCGCCGTCGGCGATCTCCGTCTCGTCGGTCGTCTCGTCGCTCATAAGGCTCCTTATTGTCAGGCCTCGGCCACCCACGCACTGCCGGCATGTCGCTCCACCGCCGCGGCCACGAGGCCGGAAAACAACGGATGGGCCGCCGTTGGCTTGCTCTTGAACTCGGGGTGGAATTGGACGGCCACGAACCAGGGATGGTCGGCTAGTTCCACGATCTCCACGAGCGAGCCGTCTGGACTCGTGCCGGCAATCACCAGGCCTGCCCGCTCGAGTTGCTCCCGATACCTGCCGTTGAACTCGTAGCGGTGACGGTGGCGCTCGGAGATCTGCGTCGTGCCGTAGGCGGCGGCCGACTTCGCGCCTTCGGCGAGCACGGCGGGCCGGGCCCCGAGCCGCATCGTGCCCCCCTTGTCGACCACCTTGTACTGCTCGTCCATCAGGCAGATCACGGGATGGGGCGTGTTGCGATCGAACTCGGTCGAGTGGGCCGCTTCGAGGCCGGCAGCGTGGCGAGCCACGTCGATCACCGCGCACTGCATGCCGAGACAGATGCCCAGGAATGGAAGTTTGCGCTCGCGGGCGAAGCGGATCGCCTCCACCTTCCCCTCGATGCCCCGCTCGCCGAAGCCGCCCGGCACGATCAGGCCGTCGAAGCCGGCGAGTAGTCGCTCGGCCCCCTCCCGCTCGATGTCTTCGCTCTTGATCGGCTGCACGCGGACCTGCGTCTTCTGGGCGATGCCGCCGTGGTCGAGGGCCTCGTAGATGCTCTTGTAGGCGTCGCGGTGCTCGGCGTACTTGCCCACCAGCGCGATCGACACCTCGTGCTCGGGGTTTCGCAGGCGATGGAGGATGTCGTGCCACTCCTCGAGGTCGGCCGGTGCGGCCTGCATCCCGAAGCGGCGGAGGACGATCTCGTCGATCCGGTTCGACTGCAGCGACAGCGGCACCTCGTAGATCGAGAAGTCCTTGTCGCGTTCCTCGATCACGCACTCGAGCGGCACATTGCAGAAGAGCGCGATCTTCTCGCGGTCTGACACGTCGATCGACCGCTCGGTGCGGCAGACGAGAATGTCGGGCTGGATGCCGATCTGCCGCAGCAGGCCCACGGAGTGCTGCGTGGGCTTGGTCTTCAGTTCGCCGGCCGCCTTGAGATAGGGCACGAGCGTGAGGTGGATGAACACGCAGTTCTCGCGGCCCACTTCCAGCGGGATCTGCCGGATCGCTTCCAGGAAGGGGAGGCTCTCGATGTCGCCCACCGTGCCGCCGATTTCGGTGATGGCGATGTCGATGTCGGGGGCGGCGAGGTTCTTCACCACCTCCTTGATTTCGTTGGTGATGTGGGGGATCACCTGCACCGTCTTGCCGAGAAACTCTCCGCGCCGCTCCTTGTTGATCACCGAGAGGTAGATCTGGCCCGTCGTGTAGTTGCACTCGCGGGTGAGCTGCGTGGAGGTGAACCGCTCGTAGTGGCCGAGGTCGAGGTCGGTCTCGCTGCCGTCGTCGAGGACATACACCTCGCCGTGCTGGTACGGGCTCATGGTGCCCGGATCGACGTTGATGTAGGGGTCGAGCTTCTGCATCCTCACCCGCAGGCCGCGGGATTCGAGGAGCATGGCGATCGAGGCGCTGGTGAGCCCCTTGCCGAGCGAGCTGACGACGCCGCCAGTCACGAACACGTGCTTCGTCACGGTGCGAGTTCCTTCCCGTCCGCCGGTGCGCTGCCATCCTGGGGCCGCCGCCCACCGGGGTGGACTTCACGACGACCGTTCCGGAACCGGATTGAACCAGCGGTGCCCAGCGCGGTCAAACCCCGCCGCGAATCGTCGTGTATGGTTGTGGGATGCCCGCGACGAACGCCACCGCCACCTCGACGTCGAACCTCCGGATCAGGAGTCTCGAACCGCTTGTGCCGCCGGCTCGGCTCTGCGCCCTCCTGCCGCTGGATGACGCGGCACTCCGCACGATCGTCGAGGGTCGCCGCGCCGCCGAGGGGGTGCTCGCTGGAGCCGATCCGCGGCTGCTGGTGGTGGTTGGCCCCTGCTCGATCCACGACCCCGACGCGGCCCGCGAGTATGCCTCCCGGCTTCACGCGTTGGCCGGGCGGGTGTCCGACCGTCTGCTCGTAGTCATGCGGGTCTATTTCGAGAAGCCGCGGACAACGGTCGGCTGGAAGGGGCTGATCAACGACCCGCATCTCGACGACTCGTTCGACGTGGGAACGGGTCTGCGGCTGGCACGGGCACTGCTCATCGAAATCGCCCGCATGGGCCTGCCGACTGCGACGGAGTTCCTCGAGCCGATCACGCCGCAGTACATCGCCGACACGATCGTGCTCGGAGCGATCGGTGCCCGCACGACCGAGAGCCCAACTCACCGCCAGATGGCCAGCGGCCTGTCGATGCCGGTGGGCTTCAAAAACTCCACCGACGGCTCCTTGCAAGCGGCGATCGACGCCATGATCGCCGCCAAAGCACCGCACAGCTTCCTGGGAATCGACGACTCGGGGGGCATCGCTGTGGTGTCCACCACCGGTAATCCCTGGGGCATGCTCATGCTGCGGGGTGGACGGTCCGGATCCAACTACTCATCTGAGGTGATGGCCGAGGCCCGCACACTGATGGAGAAGGCGGGGCTCCAGCCCCGAATCGTCGTTGACTGCAGCCACGCCAACTCAGGCAAGGATCCCACGCGGCAGTCGCTCGTGTGGCGGGACGTGCTCGCCCAGCGCGCCGCGGGCGACCGGTCGATCGTGGGAGTGATGCTCGAAAGCAACCTCCATCCCGGCAATCAGGCCGTGCAGGCCGACCGGTCGAAACTGGCCTACGGGGTGTCGGTGACCGACGCCTGCATCGGCTGGGACGAGACGGAGCAACTGCTGCTCGAGGCCCACGCCCGGCTGGCATAGCGGCTCGCCAACCGCCCGCCCGTCCCCTGTCGCACAGGTTTCCAACCTGTGCCTCCTTGCCGACCCGTATAAGCCGAAGGCCGTAAGGCCTCGGGCGTGGTCGAGAAGATGCCGCGTCTATCCTGGCCGCACCCCACGCCTCACGGCGTTGGGCTTTCTCGGACAGGGAGTGGCCGCCCTGTGCAAGCCGAAGGCCGTAAGGCCTCGGGCGCGGTCGAGAAGATGCCGCGTCTATCCTGGCCGCGTCCCACGCCTCACGGCGTTGGGCTTTCCCCCGGAAA
>QWPO01000206.1 GCA_003669255.1 Planctomycetota bacterium
GACGGCTCGATCGCCCACGCCCGGATGCTCGCCGACTGCGGGCTGATGACCGTGCACGAGGCCGACTCGATCGCGCACGTGCTCGAGGAGATCCGCGGCGAGATCCACGCCGGCCGGTTCGAGTACAGCGTGTCGAAGGAAGACATCCACCTCCACATCGAATCGGCGCTCACGGCACGGCTCGGCGACACGGGCCGCAAGCTCCACACCGCCCGCAGTCGCAACGACCAGGTGGCGACGGACCTCCGCCTCTTCTCACGCCGGGCGATTGACCGGCTCGACCACGGCCTCACCGAACTCCAGCAAGCCTTCCTCGGCTTCGCGGAGCGCGAGCAGGGCCTGGTGATTCCTGCCTACACCCACATGCGGCGGGCCCAGCCGGTGCTGGCCAGCCACCAACTGCTCGCCTGGTGCGAGCGGTTCGCCCGCGACCGCGATCGGCTCGCCGACTGCCGGCGGCGGACGAACGTGCTGCCCCTCGGCTCGGGCGCCGTGGCAGGGTCGAGCCTGCCGATCGACCGCGAACACGTGAGAGAGTCGCTCAGCTTCGAGGCCGTCGCCGCCAACAGCCTCGACGGCGCCAGCGACCGCGACTTCGCCTGCGAACTCGCCTTCGTGATCGCGTTGACGATGGTCCACCTTTCGCAGTGGGCCGAGGAGTGGATCCTCTACAGTACGCAGGAGTTTGGTTTCCTGAAACTCCCCGAGGGCTTCTGCACCGGCAGCTCGATCATGCCGCAGAAGATCAATCCCGATGTGCTGGAGCTCATCCGTGGCAAGAGCGCCCGAACGATCGGCAACGTGCAGGCGTTGCTCGTGCTGCTGAAGGGTTTGCCCACCGCCTACAATCGTGATCTCCAGGAAGACAAGGAGACACTCTTCGATTCGATCGACACGCTCGAGGCTGCGCTTGGCGTGGCCGCGCCGCTCGTTGCGGGCACGTCGTTCGACCACGCGCGGATCTCCGCCACCATTGAGCAGGGGCACCTCGACGCCACGAGCCTCATGGAGGCGCTCATTGCCCAGGGCGTGCCGCAGCGGACCGCCCATGAAACGGTCGGCCGGCTCGTCCGCCTGGCGATGACGCGGGGCGTGGCCCTGGCAGACCTTGCCGATGAGGAGTTCTCTCGCGAATACGCCGGCTGGAACGCCGCCCTGCGCGGCGCCTTGGGGGCCTCTCGGGCAGTTGAGCGGATGGTGAGTTTCGGCTCCACCGCCCCCGCGTCGGTGGCCGAACAGATTGCCGGATGGCGACGGCGGCTGGGAGCCGCGGCCACGCCGTAGCTCGAGGCAGTCTCACCCGCCATGGCAGGATGCCCGCGGAACGCACGTCGTCGCCCATCGGCCGTGGCCTGCGCCGCCCTGATGCTCGTGGCCGGCGCCGCGCGGGCGCAGACTCCCGCCGACCAACCCCTCGACCCCTTGCAGCAGGCGGTGGTGGAGTCGCTCTCTGCCACGCCGCGCGAGACGCCGGCGGAACTCCTCGACGCCGCGATCCGAGCGGCCGACGTCGATGCGACCGACGCCGCGGGTGAATGGTTCGCCGCGTTCGCCGCCGCTATCGATGCGCTCGGCGACGGCAAGCTCGACGCGCTCGCCGATCTCGGTGACACCGTCGATCCGGCCGCCTTGAGCAGACTCGGGCGAGTGCTCGCGGTCCGTGACCCTGCTACGGCAAAGGCTGTGGCCACCATCCGCGAGGCGTCACGCTTGCGACGGCGCGATCCCAAGCGGCTCGCCGCCGCCGCCGAAGCGCTCGCCAGCCCGTCCGCAGCCACCCGACTCAGCGCGGCCGACGAACTAGCCCGCGCTGGCGTTGACGCCCTGCCGGTGCTCGTGCCGCTCCTCTCGCCCGGCAATCCAGGCGACGCAGCCGTGAGCCGCCAGGCTCGCGACCTGGTGGCGATGCTCGGCGACGAGGCCCGCGAACCGCTGCTCGACTGGCTCGCCTCCGAGGATGTGGCCTCCTGGCCGGGTGTCGTCGAGGCCCTCGACGCGAGCGGTGCCTCCGACATCGACGCCTACCTCTTGGCTCCTGCCTTGGCCACCGACGTGCCGCCGGCCGTGCGCGAATCGGCCCTCCGCGTGCTCGCGAGGCGGGCAGCGCGACGCGGCGCAGCCCCTGAGGCACCGTCGCGGGACACGGCCGGGCGAATCCTGGCTGCGCGGCTCGACAAGGTTCTCTGCCTCGCCGGCCTGCCGGAAGTCGACCACATGCTCCTCGAACCAGTCCGCGATCCGGCCGCAGCGGCTGCAGCGTTTGGAGGCAGCGTCACCGGGCTCGTCGAACGACCCGTCTGGGACATCGAAGCCCGGCGATTCGTTCGGCTTCGCCTCTCGCCCCGCGCCGCCCGAGCCCGCGCGGCGCTCCACCTCGCCCGCGACCTCGCTGCCATCGACACTCGCGATCCAGCCGCCGTGAATCTGGTGCTGTTGTCTCGGCTGGAATCGCTGCTGGTCACCTCGGGCAACCCTGCCGGCCTGGCCCCCAAGGACCTGCAGCAGCCGCTCGCCGGCCCCGACGGCTTCGCGCCGGAGACTGCAGCCGACGTTCTCGATGCGGCCATCGAGCGCGGCATGGGAGAGGCCGCCGCCGGCGTGGCCGCGGCACTCGCGCCGCCCCGCGGTTCCTCCGCCACGGCGCCGCTCGCGCCCGCCGTCCGCAAGGCCCTCGTGCGAGCTCTTGCCGTCCCCGACGCGGGACTGCAGTTTGCGGCGGCCCGCACGCTCGCGCTGTCCGCCGGCGACCCGCCGTATCCGGGATCAAGCCGAGTGCTCGACATCCTCACGCATGCCGCCACCGCCACGGGTGTCGATCGGGTGGTCGTGGCCCATCCCGATACCGCGGTAGTCGATGCGCTCGCGACCGACGTGTCGAGGTTTGGGTACGAGCCGGTCCGCGTCTCGACCGGACGAGAGGCGATCTTCGCCGCCCGCGAGCAGGCCGACACGGTGATGGTGCTGCTCGCCGCTCGGCTCGCGACACCGTCCGCCCTCGAGACGACACAACTGCTCCAGCAGCAGGGTATCGGCGATGCTCCGCCGGTGCTCGTCGTCGTCGATCCGCTCGATGACGATGGCCGCGGCTGCTTCCTGTCGCAGCTGATCATGAAGTTCGCCGATCTCCACGGCGTCGCGATCGTCGACCGTCTCGACAGCTTCTTCAAGCCGGTCGTCGACGAGGCGACTGGCGACGTGGTCGCGCTGCCTCGCTTTCCCGATGCGGTCGCCCAGGCGGCCGGGCCGACGGCGGTCGATCCGGCAAGCCGCGAGCAGGCGCGGCTCGAACGGCTTGGCCGGTCTCGCGAGTCGCTCACGCTCCTCGCCACCCTCTCCCGCAGGGGGTGGGACATCCGACCCGCCACGGCCACGGCACTGGCGGCCCTCGGCACCGCCGAACTCTACGAGCCTGCCGTGATGCTGCTCGGAACCCTCGGGCGACCGGAGGCGCAGGAAGCCCTGGCCAACGAGACCGAACGAGCCGACTTGCCCGCCGACCTCCGAACCGCAGCCTTGGCGGCATTCACCACGAGCGTCGACCGCTACGGGGTGCTGCTCGGCTGCGGCCACGTGCGAGCGGTGGCGACGAGGTACAATCTGGCCGCCGGAGCGTCGCGCGACGCCGCCGGCGACATCCTCGAGGTGCTGGACGCGGCCAATCGGGCCCACCGCGCCGCCCGTCCCGATGCTCCGCACACCTGGCCAACCCGCTGACGATCCGACGGCCGCACCCCTTGCAGGCCTGATCGGCTCGAGTGCAGCCATGCTCGAGGTCTACGCCACCACGCGCCGGGTGGCGGCCACCAACGCCTCGGTGCTGCTCCTTGGCGAGACCGGCACGGGTAAGGAGTTGATCGCGCGGGCGATCCACGAGCTCTCACCCCGCGGCACTGGTCCCTTCGTCCGCGTCAACTGTGGTGCCCTCTCGGAGAGCCTGCTGGAGAGCGAGCTCTTCGGCCACGTCCGGGGAGCCTTTACGGGCGCCGTTGCCAACCGGGCCGGCCGGTTCGAGGCGGCCCACACCGGCACGATCTTCCTCGATGAGATCAACTCCACGACGCCCAAACTCCAGGTGAAGCTCCTCCGTGTCCTGCAGGAGCGGGAGTTTGAGCGGGTGGGCGACACCGAGACGATCAGCGTCGACACCCGCGTGATCGCGGCGAGCAACCGCGACCTGCTCGACGAGGTGGCCAAAGAGAGTTTCCGCGAGGACCTCTACTACCGGCTCAACGTGGTGCCGATCGTGCTGCCGCCGCTCCGGGGCCGACGCGACGACATCCCGCTGCTCGCCGCCCACTTCCTCGCGCACTACAACGAGGAAAACGACCGCTATGTCGTCCACATCCACAAGGATGCGCTCGACGCGATGGTGAAATACCACTGGCCCGGCAACGTCCGCGAACTCCAGAACGTGATCGAGCGATGCGTGGTGATGGGCGGCGGCGACGAGCTCACGCTCGACCTGCTTCCACCGACGATCCGCGGCGATCGGCTGGCCGCCCCCATGCCCGGCCGCGGTGGCGACCTCGACAGCCTCGCCCGCGAACTCGTCGAGCAGGGCATGGCGACGGCGGCTCCCGACGACGACACGCTCTTCGACCGGATCGTCAGCCGCGTGGAGCGGGAACTGATCGCCCAGATGCTCGCCGCCTGCAACGGCGTGCAGCTGAAGGCGGCGGCCCGGCTCGGCATCAATCGCAACACGCTCCGCAAGAAACTCCTCGAGCACGGCCTCGAAGAGGGCGAGGCGTGAACCGCCGCACGCTCCTCCAGGCCCTGACGCTGCACGGCATCGCGGCGGCCGCGGTCGACCCCACCGTGCGATTCGCCCTGGCCATGGCGGCCGATCCGCCGGCTGATCCCCAGAGTTCGCCGGCTGCGGTCGATCCCTTTGCCGCCGTGTCGTCGAAGAAGGGCCTCCAGGTGCAGATGACCGACGACGCGATCGCCCTGGGCGTGCGGCATGCGGGGCTCAACGTCAATCTCTGCGACCTGATCGCGCCCGCCGCCGCCGCCCCGGACGACACGATCGTTCACCAGCACGACGGCGGCGAGTTTCGGTTTGATCGGCACGTCGTCGAAGAGCACGACCGCCGAATCCGTGGCCTGTCCGACCACGGCATGCTGGTCTACCTGATCCTGCTGGTGTATCGGCATCCCGACGAAACCGTGAACCGGCTGATGATCCACCCGGGGTACGACGCATCGGCCCCCAACCGTCTCGGGGCGTTCAATACGGTGACGGCCGATGGACGCCGCTGGCTGGCGGCCACCTGCGACTTCCTCGCCAGCCGCTGGAGCGATCCCGCCGCGCCGCATGGCCGCGCCGTGGGCTACATCGTCGGCAACGAGGTGAACTCGCACTGGTTCTGGAGCAACCGCGGACGGACATCGCTGGCCGAGTTCGCGGCCGACTACGAGCCCGCCGTCCGCATCGTGCACGAGTCTGTACGGCGACACGCGGCCTGGGCGAGGGTCTACCTGTCGCTCGAGCATCACTGGAACATCCGGTACGAGGCGGCCGACGACGGCCAGGCTTTTGCGGCCCGGCCGTTTCTCGAGGAGTTCGCCCGGCTGGCTCGGGAACGGGGCGACTTCGAATGGCACGTCGCCTTCCATCCGTATCCAGAGAACCTGTTCGAGCCGCGGTTCTGGAACGACCGCACGGCGACCAACGCCGATGACACGCCCCGGATCACCCTCCGAAACCTCCAGGTGCTCACCCGCTTTCTCGATCGCGAGGAGCTGCGGCATCGGGGCCGGCCGCGCCGGGTGATCCTCAGCGAGCAGGGCTTTCACACGCCCGACGGCCCCGATGGCGAGACGGTGCAGGCGGCGGCCTACTGCCTCGCCCACCGGCTCGTCCGCGACCAGCCCGGCATCGATGCATTCATCCTGCACCGTCACGTCGATCATGCAGAGGAAGGCGGCCTGCGGCTGGGCGTGTGGACCCGCCGGCCCGACAGCATCTCAACGCCAGACCGGCCCAAGCGCATCCACGAATGCTTCCACGCCGCCGACACGCCGAACGAGGAGGACGCATTCGCCTTCGCCCTGCCAGTCGTGGGGCTCGACTCGTGGCCCACGGCGTCTGCCGAAGGACCGCCCTGATGCGGGGCACGCCGTGCACGCGTGATCATCGCGCTCGAGTGCGGCCGCCCGTGCAAGCCGAAGGCCGTAAGGCCTCGGGCGAGATCGAGAGGAGACCGAGTTTGTTGTGGCCGCACCCCACGCCTTACGGCGTTGGGCTTATACGAACGGGCCCCGGTGCCCCGAGGGTCGTGGTGAGGGGAGAACCACGTGTGACCCGTGTGGCATCGAGGTCTGCTCAGGAAACGCGGCCGTCTTCGGCCATGTCGCGGGCGTGGTAGCTCGATCGCACGAGCGGGCCGCTGGCCACCTTCCTGAAGCCCATGCTCGTCGCGATCTCGCCGAACTCGACGAACTCTTCGGGGGGCACGTATCGCTCGACCGGCAGCGCGTCGAGCGTCGGCTGGAGGTACTGGCCAAGCGTGAGATAATCCACGCCATGGTCGACGAGGTCGGCGAACACGTCGAGGAGTTCGTCCCGCGTTTCGCCGAGGCCGAGCATCAGGCCGCTCTTGGTCTTCACCTCGGAGCTCAACCGCTTGGCGTCGGCGAGTAGGCGGAGTGTCCACGCATAGACACTCTTGCGACCCCGGACGGTGCGATAGAGCCGCGGCACCGTCTCGGTGTTGTGATTGAAGACGTCGGGCTTCGACTCCATCAGCCGCTCGAGGGCCCCTTCCTTGCCGATGAAGTCGGGCACGAGCACCTCGATTGTGGCGCCCGTCGCCGCACGGACCGCGTCCACGGTCTGCCGGAAGTGCTCCGCGCCGCCATCAGCGAGGTCGTCGCGGGTGACGCTCGTGATCACGACATGCTTCAGGCCGAGCCGCCGAGCCGCTTCGGCCACCCGCTCGGGCTCGTCGAGTTCGAGTTCCTCGGTCTTGCCCTTGGGCACCGAGCAGAAGCCGCAGGGCCGCGTGCAGACGTTGCCGAGGATCATGAACGTGGCCGTTCGCTGCGACCAGCATTCGAGGCGGTTGGGGCACTTCGCCGAGGAGCAGACGGTCTCCAGTTTCAGTTCGGCGATCAGGTCCGCGGTCTCGGCGTGACCGCCGCCGGGGGCGAGGTTCTGCCGGAGCCATGGGGGCAGCCGCCGCGAGGGCATCGGCGGGGACGGCTCGACGACCGAAAGGATCGGCAGCACCACGACCGGAGACGGTGACGGCGATTCACCCGACACGGCTGATGACCTCCGGCTGGCTCGGCGGGGACTGGAAGCGAATCGGGAATCCGGCGTTGACGTGCGTCCGCGGGAAGGCGAAGGCGTCGGCAAGGCCCTGCACAAGCGCGGTGCGGACGTCCTGGAGCCGCACTCGCCGCTGCACGTCGGCCTCGATTGAGCCCATTGTCGATGGCGCGCCAAGACTGACCGGCTGCACCCTTGATGGAATGGTATCGACCCGCTGGAAAAGGTCGAGGGGCGGGCAGACATTGAGAACCGCCCCGTGGCAGGCCATGCCCCGGCGGAAGGCCAGCCCAACCGCGGCCAAGATGCCGCTGCGGCCGACGACGCCGCGGCCACCAGGAACCAACTCGCCGCTGCCGCAACGAACAGCGGCAATCGCCGCCGCGAGCCCCTGCTGGAACCGCTCCAGGAAACCGCCGACGTCGTGCTCGGCGAGCCCAAGGTCTTCGAGCCTCGCGAAGATCGCCGCCACCACCTGCCCCGGGCCGTGCGGCACCGCGCCACCGCCGCGGCCAGTGAAGCGGATCGCGAGTCGCCGCGCCCGGAGGTCCTCGTCCGACAACCGGACGTCCGCCCGCGAGCCCGCCCGGCCGATCGTGATGCAAGGCTCAAGTTCACAGATGACGAGCGTGGGATTGCGGCCCAGGGGATCGGCCACCTCGCCCGCGACGCGTTCGGCCATCGACAGGTAATCGTTGAGCCGGATCCCACCGGCGAGCCAGACAGCGAGCGGCTTCCGCGATCCGGAAGATGGCGACGCTTCGTCATGGAGGTCCGTTGGTGGCACCCCCGAGTTGTATCACGTCGGCCGCGGCCTGCGTCAGCCAGCGACGACGGCGGCGTCGAGTTGCCCGTGAAGGGCCACGAGCTTCTTGTGCCGGGCGTACATGCGGTCGAACGTCGCGGCGGTGGCCGACCGTGGCGAGAACCGCCGCGTGGAGTCGGTCGCATGGCTGGCGAGGAATGCCTGCCAGTCGCCCCCCTTCCTCGCCAGCTTTTCGTCGCGGAACTTCGCCATCAGTGCCGCCCCCAAGGCGGTGCCCTCGACGGCGCCGGCGAGGATCACCACCGGCACGTGAAACGCGTCGGCAACGAGCTGGGCGAGTTCGGGTGTCTTGGTGATCCCGCCGGAGAGCACGATCTCCGTTCGCGGAAAGCCCTGGGTATCGAGCCCCTCGCTTCCCATTCGCAGGTTGAAGATCGTGGCCAGGAGCATCGCCTTGGCGACGTTTCCGGGAGTGGCGCTCTGTTCGTTGAGACCGATTACGAGCGACGTGCCGCCGCGGGAGACGCCGGCGCCAGGTTCGTCGTCCATGAATGGCAGTGCCTGAAGACCGCCGCAGTCGTCCGGCGCGGCGAGCAGCTGCGGGATCACCGTAGCGAACGCGTCGCCGCGGCCGCTGCCGGTCACCTTGCCGAACATCTCCACGACCGCATTCATCGCCGTCGTCCCGTTCCGGAGCCAAACCATATTGATCGGCTTACCGTCCGGGGCGCAGAAGTGATCGATCGCCCGATCGACGCCCTTGAACGGGCGATCGCCCACCGAGTTGGCGACCACACTCGTGCCGAAGCTCATCGACACGGTGCCGGCCTCCGCGATCAGTGAGCCGGCGAGCGCCGCCGGCTGGTCGCCCTCGGCGGGCGCCACGGGAATACCCTGCGGCAGGCCGAGGAGCGCCGCACCTCGGGCGTCGAGCGCGCCGCCATCCTCGCCGGCCCGACGAACTTCCGGCAGCAGGTCGCGAAGCGGCTTCACCGCCGCGGCCTTGCCGGTGCGGGCGACCAGCGCGTCGAAGTCGGCGAGCCGCTGGGCGTCATAGTCGAGCGTGGCGTGGTCGATCGGAAACATCCCGGCGGCGTCGCCGATGCCGAGCGAAAAGCCGCCGGTGAGCACGTGGGCGATCCAGCCGGCGGGCGTCGTGACCCGCACGACATGAGACGCCTTCTCCGGCTGGCTGCGGATCGTCCACAGCCAGCGGGCCGCCGTCATCCGCTTGGGCACCTTGGTATCAAACAGCGCGGTGAGTTCGTGTCCCTCGGCCTCGTTGCGGCCATCGCACCAGAGTCGCGCGGCCGCGAGCGGCACGCCGGCCGAGCTAACGAGCACCTCGCCGTGCATCTGCCCCGAGATGCCGATCGCCCGCACCTCCATCTCGAGCCCCAGCGAGCCGAGTTTCTTACGGAGGTCGCCCATCGCGGCGGCGAGGGCCTGCTCCCAATCGGCAGGCCGTTGTTCCTGGCACTCGGCGGGCAGGCCCGGCACCATCGCGTAGTCACCCTCACCAGCGGAGAGGATCCGCATCGCCTCGTCGGTGAAGATCACCGACAGCCCCTGCGTGCCGATGTCGATGCCGAGGTAGCCCTGCTTTTTCATCGAAATGATTCCTGAAGCCTGTTGATGCATCAGCTCTTCGCCGCGCAACCCGCACGAGCCAAAGCCGGCGGAGGGGACGGAACGAGTCGGCTCGCCAACGGCAGGATAGCCGACGCTCGCCGCCCTCGCCCCGGCCCCTCCGCCTTCCTTCACGCGGTTCACACATCAAACTCTCGCATTGTCGCGCCACCGTAGCCCGCGAAAACCGGTGACAGCCACTGCCTTCACATGCGAACGATGACGCAGCGAGGGGCTGCCCGTGCCAATCGAGCGGCGTAGGAAACCGAGCGGAGCCTGGAGGGCGAAGCGAGGTTTCCTTCGAGTGAGTGAAGGGCAGGATGCCCGCAGCGAACGTCCGGCGAGATGGCATGGGCAGTCCCGAGCGGCGCACCACGCGAAGGCCCCACGGCTTACGCCGTTGGGCTTCCTGATGGAGTGAACGTCCAGCGACAGGGCATGGGCAGTTCCGAGCGGCGGGTGCGCCTTCGCACCATGCGGCAGTCGTCTCACGCATCCCAGCGGACGGCCGGCGTCGCGCCGTGGCCCCTCGTGCCGCAGAACGAGACCTCGATGCCGAGGTTCCTCGCCACCGCGGCCTTGAGCAGGGCCGCGCGGTCGGCCGCGGCTGCGTCTTTCGCATAGGCGACGTGCACGTGGTTGGCCTTGTGCCGGGCCATCATCTGGTCGCGGGAGACGCCGTAGGTGACCGCGTGCATGATCGGCCACTGCTTCGTCGTCGCCTCGAGCCGGCGGCGGGTCTCCTCGGCGGGCAGCGACACGACTTCCGCGCGGCCGATGTCCATGCAGAGCTTTTCCTGCGATCCCGTGCCGTCGACCCAGATCCGGCTCCAAACGATCTCGCCCGGCTTGCTCACGCCGGCCAGCGTGCTGCCGCCGAGCCGGAAATACATCGGCGGCTGCCGGAAGCCCTCGGCCCCCTTCCAGCCCCGCGTGAAGTGACTGGGGGGCGCGCCCCCC
>QWPO01000120.1 GCA_003669255.1 Planctomycetota bacterium
AACACCCTCCGGGGGTGGAGAGGGTAGCAGGGACGGCCGGACCGCCCAAGACAGACTCCTGATCTGGAAAACGTGGCTTTTCCGCGGGCCATGCGCTACGCTCTGAAGGCAGTCCCTCCCCCGAGCACGTCCCCGTCGCCCATGTTCCTCGCCGACCTTGTCATCGTGTTTGCGGTCGCGGCGGCCGTCGTCTTCGCCTTCGGCCTCCTCCGGCTCCCGAGCGTCGTCGGGCTGCTCGTGGCGGGCGTCCTGGTGGGACCCTACGGGCTGTCGCTCGTCTCCGACCTGCACGTCGTCGAGGCGCTCGCCGAGATCGGCGTCGTCGTGCTGCTATTCACGGTGGGCCTCGAGTTCTCGCTCTCGCGGCTGATCGTCATGCTGCCGACGATGGCCCGGGTGGGCCTGCCGCAGATCGTCGGCACCACGGCGTTGGTAACGATGGCCACGTGGTGGTATCTCGGCACGCTGCCGCAGGCGGTGTTCGCCGGCATGCTGGTGGCGATGTCGAGCACGGCGATTGTGCTCAAGCTCCTCGCCGACCGCGGCGAGACCGCCGCCCCGCACGGTCGACTCACCGTCGCCGTGCTCCTCCTGCAGGATCTCGTCGTCGTCGCCGCGATGCTCGCCGTGCCACTGCTCGCCTCGGCAGCGGGCGTCCGGCCGCCGCCCCAGGCCACTGCGGCTGTCGGCCACGCTGCCGGCCTATTCGCCAACCCGGTCACCTCCGTGGCGGCAGGTCTCGCGACCGTGGCGGCGGTGCTCGCCGTCGGCCGCGTCCTCGTGCCCCGAATCCTCCACGCGGTGGTCCGACTGCGAAACCGCGAGCTCTTTCTGATGACCATCGTGCTCGCCTGCCTTGGCACCGCCGCGATCACCGCTCAGGTCGGCCTCTCGCTCGCCCTCGGGGCCTTTCTCGCGGGCCTTCTGCTCTCGGAGAGCGAGTACGGCCACCAGGCGTTCACCGAGGTACTGCCGTTTCGCGATACCCTGGCGAGCCTATTCTTCGTCTCGGTCGGCATGCTGCTCGACGTTCGGTTTCTCGCCGAACACGCTGCGCTGGTGGCGGTCACGGTGCTGGCGATCGTGCTGGGAAAGACCGCGATGACCGCCATCCCGGCGCTGCTGGCTGGCTATCCGCCGCGAACAAGCCTGCTCGCCGGTGCCGCACTCGCTCAGGTCGGTGAGTTTTCGTTCGTGCTCGGCTCCCGCGGCGCCGAAGCCGGCCTGCTCGACCGCGACGACTACCAGACATTCCTGGCCTCGGCCGTGCTCACGATGGCCGCCACGCCGCTGCTCGCCGTGGTCCTCCCCGGCTGGCTCGACCGCCTCTCGCAGTCGCGGTTGTGCGGCAGGTGGCTCGCCGACCGCACCCCGCCGGCGGGCCGCCAGGAACTCGCCGACCACGTGATCATCGCCGGCTTCGGTCTCAACGGCCGCAACCTTGCCGCCGCCCTCGCCGAGTTCGGCGTGCCCCACGTCGTGCTCGAACTCAATCCCGAGACGGTCCGCCACGAGCGGGCCCTTGGGCTCGACATTCACTACGGCGACTGCACCCGGGCCGCCGTTCTCGAGCACGTGGGCATCGCCCAGGCCCGGGCCTACGTGCTGGCAATCTCCGACGCCGCCAGCACGCGGCGAAGCGTGCAGATCGCTCGCGAACTCGCGCCGGGCGTGAGGATCATCGTCCGTACCGAATATGTCCTCGAGGTCGAGGAGTTGCGGCACCTCGGGGCCGACGAGGTGATTCCCGCGGAGTTCGAGACGGCCCTGGCGCTCTTCGATCGCGTGCTCTCGATCTACGATGTGCCCGAAGCCACGATCGACGACCGCGCCGACCGGATGCGGCTGGAGAACTACGGCTTCCTGAGGGCGCGCGCACGGCGCGACAGACCGGTATCCTGACGCGGTCCCCGGAGCTCCCTGGATGACATCGCACTGCCTTCGCGCCCGTCTGGCCTGCCTGCTTATCGCGGTAGGTCTGCTCATGCCTCCCGCCATGGCTGACGCGCCCTGGCCGCAGTGGCGCGGTCCCGACGGACAGGGCCACGCCCCCGCGGCCCACGATCTCCCGGTCACCTGGAGCGAGACGGAAAACGTGGCCTGGAAAACGCCGCTGCCGGGTCGCGGCTGGTCGTCGCCCGTGCTCGACGAGCGGTTCGTGTGGATGACGACCGCGGTCGAGCGGGAGGCCACGCCGGAAGAGAAGGCGCGGCGGGCCGTGGAGCCCTCGGGCGGCCAGGCTCGACACGTGGCGACGTCCCTGAGCCTGCGGGCCCTCGCCGTCGATCGTGATTCGGGTCGGCTCGTCCACGACGTCGAACTCTTCGTGATCAACGAGCCGCAGCCGATCCACACGCTCAACTCCTACGCGTCGCCGTCGCCCGTGCTCACCGAGGGGCGGCTCTACTGCCACTTCGGCGACTTCGGCACCGCCTGCGTCGAGACGGCGACGGGGAAGGTGCTGTGGGCAAACCGGGACCTGCGACTCGACCACATGAACGGCCCGGGGAGCACGCCGATCGTCTGGAACAACCTGCTGATCGTGAACTGCGACGGCATCGACGTGCAGTTTGTCGGGGCACTCGATGCAGCCACCGGCCGACTCGCCTGGAAGACCTCGCGGAGCGGAGCCCTCCGCGACAATCCCGACCTCAAGAAGGCCTATGCCACGCCGATCATCGTGCGGCAGGGCGACCGTGACGTGCTGATCTCGCCCGGCGCCGACTGGCTCTATGGCTACGATCCGAAGACGGGCGTGGAACTCTGGCGGATGAGCTACGGCGAACTTGGGTTTTCAGTGGTGCCCCGGCCGGTGACCGGCCATGGCCTCGTCTACATGAGCACGAGCTTCAACCAAGCGCGGCTGTTGGCCGTCAAGCTCGCCGCCGACGGTCGTGGCGCCGAGATCGTCTGGCAGGAAAAGAAGGGGGCTCCGAACATGCCCTCGCCGCTCGTCGTCGGCGAGCAGCTCTTCATGGTGAGCGACAAGGGTGTCGCCACGTTTCTCGACGCCCGCACGGGCGCACCGATCGCCACGCTTCGACTCGGCGGCAACGTTTCGTCATCGCCCCTATTCGCCGATGGCCGGATCTACGTGGGCAACCGCGACGGCGACACGTTCGTGATCGATCCGGAAGCCAAGCCTGAGCCCGCGGTCATCGCCACCAACCATCTCGACGGTCGGATCTTTGCCACACCCGCCGCCGTCGGCGACTCGATGTACCTCCGCACCGACACGGCTCTCTACCGGCTCGGCGGCGGCTCGGGCGGACGCCCCTGAACGGCGGCACGTCGAACCTCTCATACGGTTCCTCCAAGATCCTCGCGCGGCCGCCGTCCAAGCCCAACGCCGTGAGGCGTGGGGCGAACCGCCACAAGATGCGGCGTCCAGCGTGATTCGTCCGCGGCCTCACGGCCGGTCGGCTTTCATGTGCCGAGCACTCGATCGCGAGGATCAAGAGTGAGCCGTATCACACGTGGAGAAGGCCCGTCAGCCGTCCGGGTCGTCGAGCAGCTGCTGCAGACGCGCCGCATGCTCGGGGAGGCACTTCGGGAGCCAGGAGGCGTCGATGAGGCCGAGATCGATCAAGTCCCGAAGGTGCATGCGGTCCTTGTCACGAAATGAATTGAGCTTCATGCGCACGAGCGCATCGAGCGCGACGACGTGGTAATCGTCGGCCCGTTCCCGTTCGGTGACGTCCGCCGTGGGCAGGGGATACGACTCACGAACCTTCTCCCCGGCAAACAACAGATGAACGGCGTCCCGCGGATTACCACCGGGGCCGTCGATGAAGCAGGTCACGTCCATCACCTTGGCATGCACGAACCCGACCGATTCCAGCGCCGCCTTGACGGCCTCGAAGTCGCTGCGCCGCACGAGGATGTCCACGTCCTGCGTGTTCCGCACGGCGGCACGGTCCACCCGCGACACCCACGCGGCCACGGCGTTGCCACCGGCCACGGCATACGGGATGCCGGCCCGTTCCAGGGCGGCGGTCGCTCGCAGCGCTCGTTCGCGGACGGCTTGCACGGCTTCGATCATCCTCTGCCATGAGAAATCGCGGAGTTCGACCGCCATAGACGCACCTCGATCGTGTTCAGACCAAAGCCTGCGGCCTGCCACGATAGCGTACCGCGCCGCGCTGCCGGGGTCACCGCGGTCCTCGGGAGTGCCACTGGAGCGGTTTCGCGGGTACGCTTCCCGCATCCCCTGAAAACCCACGCCGCGATCAGACGGCGCGAGGATGCACACCCATGAAGCGAGCCTCAGCCATCGGTCGTTCGGTCTCCCGCCGGATCTTTCTGGCGGCGTCGCTCGCGGCCGCCGCGGCCCGGGCGACAGGGGCGAACACGGCCGTCCGCCGCCGTGGCATTCCGCTCGGCTTTGACAACTTTGCCGTGCGGGCGCTCGGGTGGAACGCCCCGCAGCTCGTCGATCACGCCGAGTCGCTCGCGTGCGACTCCGTGTTCATCACCGACTTCGGACCGTTCGCGGGCAAGACCGACGACGCCGCGCTCACCGACCTGCGGGCCTACGCCGCCGACAAGGGCGTGGGCATCGAACTTGGCTCCTGGAGCATCTGCCCCACGTCAAAGACCTTCAAGTCGGAGTTTGGCTCACCCGCGGAGCATCTCGCCACCGGCATCCGCATGGCGCAGGCGCTCGGCTCGCAGGCCTTTCGCGTGATCCTCGGCAACCACGAGGATCGGCTCTCGCCCGGCGGCATCGCGGCCCGGATCGTCGACACCGTGGCCGTGCTCCGGGCCGTGAAGCGGCAGGCCCTCGACGCCGGGGTGAAGATCGCCCTGGAAAACCACGCCGGCGACCTGCGCTCGGCGGAACTGAAGGCGCTCGTGGAGGAGGCCGGGGCTGACTTCGTGGGCGTGAACTTCGACTCGGGGAACGCCTGCTGGACGCTCGAGGATCCGGTGCGGGCCCTGGAGACGCTCGCGCCGCACATCGTCACCACGAGCCTCCGCGACTCGATGCTCTGGCGCACGCCCGAGGGCGTGGCCGTGCAGTGGACGGCGATGGGGGAGGGCTGCACCGATCTCGCCGCCTTCTTCGACACCTTCGAGAAGGGCTGCCCCGGCGTGACAGTGCACATCGAGACGATCTCGGGCTTCGCGCGGACGTTTCCGATCTACGACCGCGGCTTCTGGAAATCCTTTCCTGACGGGAAGGCCGACGAACTCGCCGCCTTCATGGCCCTGGCCGAGAAGGGTCATGCGATTGATCCCTTCGCCCCACCACCCGCCGCCAATCGGGCCGAGGCCGAACGGGCCTATCAACTCGACGAACTCGCCCGCAGCATCCGCTACTGCCGCGAGCAGCTCGGACTCGGCATCCGGGCGTGAGCCGATCTGGCCTGCCTGGTTCGTCGGGAGCGGCTGAGCCGGGCGAGCCCCACCGCCACCACGCCACCGGCCACGGCCACCAGTGAGGGCTCGGGGACCACAGGCACCGGGGCTCGCGCCACATACGCGATCTCGTCGTCGGTGAGCAGCCGGTCCCACGCAGCAAAATCGTCGATCTTCAGGCCGCTGACGGTGCCGCCGGTGTAGCGTCCGGTGCCATCGTTGAAGAACGTGAAATCGAAGGCTCCGTCGAACGAGCCCGCTGAGGTCAGCGTGATCTCCCCGTAGAGCGCGCCGTTGACATAGAGCAGCGTCTCGCCATAGCGCTCGACGTTGAGCAGCACGTGGTGCCAGCGGCCCGCAGCCATGCCTCCGTAGGGCTCGATATCCCGGCGCACCCTGCCAGACGCCATGGTGTTGACGTCGAGGGCCGGCCCGCCCGATGTCTGGAGAGCGAGATTGATGCCGGTGTTGGCCCCGCTCGACCAGTTCTTATTGCTGAAGAAGGCGGGGTCTCCCGTGAACGAGTCGAAGGTCACCCACATCGAAAGCGCGAAGTTCGTCTGGCTGCCGACCCGGGCCGCGAAGTCTCCGTCCAGCCGGACCACACCGCCGCCGTAGCTGGCCACGGTACCAGCCTGACCGAACCGCCCGGGCACATACGCCACCGCGCCCTCGACCGTTCCGCCACCCGTCCCGGCGGAACCGGCCGTCGAGCCGTCGAAGCTGATGTGCGACACGAGGCGATTCGCCAGTGACACCTCGGGCGAACTCGGCGGGGCGACTTGGCCCAGCGGCTTCCCCGGCAGGCCCGGCGCCGCCGGCACGCCGAAGTGATTGAACACCGTGGCGGCGACGTCGATCTGGGACGGGCCGACGCCGTCCACCGGCATCACGCCCGCCACGGTGGTCCGGCTGCTGACCACGATGGGAATGGTCCGCTCGAGCTGCGTCTGTCCCCCGTGGCCACCGGCCGGCCGATGGCCATGATCAGACACCACGACGACCTGCCAGTTCTCCTCGGCGAACGATGGGCGGGTCCGGATTGCCTGCAGCATGGAACCGATCTGCGAATCGACGTCGGCCACCTGCCCCAGGTAGGCGGCGCTGTAGAGCCCGGAATTGTGGCCGGCGATATCGACGTCGTCGAGGTGGATGAAGGCGGCAGCCGAACTGCCCCGGGCCCGACCCGCGATCCAGGCGACGGTCGCGGACGTCGTGGCGACGTCGTTCTCGTTGGTGGCCAGCCGATAATCGATCGCCGGGTTGACGCCGTCCGCCGCGAAGACGTACGTGTCGAGTGGGTTCCACGAGACGATTCCGGCAGTCTGGACTGCCGGCACGTGGGCCTCCAGTCGCTTGAGATAGCTCGGCCATTGGGCGTAGCGACTGCCCCCGAACGTGTTGTCGGTGACGCCGTGCTGGTCGTTCCAGACGCCGGTCAGAATTGAACTCCATCCCGGCCCGCTCAGCGTGACCTGCTGGGTCGGGGTGCCAACGACGCCGCCAGCGTAGGCCTGCAACGTGATCGCACCGCGGTAACCAGGCCCGCCCCACGATCCGTCCGCCAGGCTGTCGATGAACGGCGTCGCTGCCGCATCGATCCCATACGGACCGAGACCGTCGACTCCGACCACGAGCGAGTACGTCTGCGCCGTGACCGCGAGCGGCAGGAGCATGACGGCAAACGCCGCTGCGGGAACTGCTGCCCGCAGAACAAACGAACACGAGGCTCTCGACACGGTGCTTTTTCTCCATGGACGGCCGCTGCCCAGCCGCCGCCAACGGTGGCGACGCTGGCCAGACACGGACGTCCCGAACACCAGTGCAAGATTCAGGCCAACGGCAGTGAGTTTTTCGTGAGCGGCGGCGTGCCGATCGCAACGTGTTTCACAGCAGCACCTTGCGATTCACCCACGCGGTCCCGTCGGGGCTGCTCGCGGGTGGCCACGCGCAGGACCACTCACCACGCGCGGGTGACCGACGGGGAAGCCTCACCAACCTGGCGAGGCACAGAACGGAAAGGGCACAGCGGCCGCGGACCGCCCCGCGGGCCCGCACCTCACTGCTGCGTGAACGCAAACACGCCGCGCTTGTTGGCCACGGCCACGTCGGGCTTCTTGTCGCCGTTCAGGTCGGCCACGGTCACCTGCGTGCCCACGCCGCTGTCGTCGTCGATCTTCTCGGCCACATAGCGGACACCGCCCGAGCCGTCCCGCTCCAGCCGAAACCAGTAGAGAACGGGCGGGGCGTTGGGGTCGATATCGCCGGTGATCCCGTGCGCCCAGCGGCGTTTGCCGGTGACGACGTCCTGGAGGCCGTCGCCATCGATGTCGGCGAGCGCCAGTGCGTGGAGCTGACTGAAGGTCACACCCTGCTCGTTCTCAGCCGGCGCGGCCCCCATGATGCGGTGCTCGGCGAACGAGCCATCGGGAAGCTGCTCGAACCAACCGAGCCCACAGCCGTGGGCGTTGTAGCTGGTGACGACGTCATTCCGCCCATCGCCGTTTGCGTCGGTGACGAGCATCTGGGCGCCACCCTGGGCGTCGGCCGGACCGAAAGGCCCCGGGTGAAAGGGCCAGATCGCAGCCGTCGCGTCGGCCGGCTGCTCGAACCAGCCTTCCCTCGTCAGCAAGTCCATGCGGCCGTCGCCATTGACGTCGCCAGCCCCATAGCCATGCGTGTAGCGGAAGTACTTCTGGTCATTCTCCGGCGAGCGCGGCGTGATCGGATGGAAGCGGGCCTTCGCCAGCGGCTGGCTCCAGTCGATCTCGGCGAAGCCAAGTTGCCCGCCCCGCATGCCGTTCGCCTCCGGCGGCTTGACGAGGTCGCTGGAGTGCGCGAGCAGTTCGGGCTTCCCGTCACCCGTCATGTCGACGAGACCTGGTGATTCACCATCCGCGACGTCGAAGATCGCGTGCTTCTCCCAGTGGCTTGCACGCCCCTGCGGGTTCACGAACACATGCGCCGGCTCGCCCGGTAGCCCGTAGACGAGGATCTCGGGCCAGCCGTCGCCTGTGAAGTCGTGGGCGTAGGCGAGAAAGGAGTCGGAGTAGCCGCGGGCTGGGTCGTAGGGCGTCTTCGAAGGGCCCGATGGATTATTGGCCGGTGGCGTGAACTCGGTCGTGCGGGCAAAGTCAGGCCCGTGCCAGATCGTGTTGCCCGCGGTGATATCGGCGTGGCCGTCCTTGTCGAAGTCGGCCACGGCGCAGCCCTCGGCGACGAACCGCTCGGTGAGGGTCTGCTTCTCGAACGTCACCTCGGCAAACGCGATCGTGCCGCAGAACCAGATCATGAAGGAGCAGTATCCGCGGATCATCGGGCAATCTCCAGGGCTCTGAATCCGCACACCCAATCCGGCTGCGGGACAATGCGAGTTGGCTCGCCAGCGGTAAGATAGTCGACGCTCGCCTTCCTCGCCTCGATCCCTCCACCTGCCGAGGAGTGATTCGCCCCTCACACCTCGGCTACTTTCCGCCGGCGGGCGGCGCCAGTTTCGCTTCGATCGCAGTCACTGCGGCCTTCGCCTCGTCGCTGACATCGGGCATCGCGATCGCGTCTTTGGCCACCGCAAGCGTGGCAGGATGCGGATAGCGGACGAGGATCTCGACGATGGCCTTCCGGTCGGCGGGGTCCTTCGCGGCGGCAAGGGCCTTTTGGCACATCTCCGCCCGCTCAGGCTCCGCCATGGCAAACTGCCGTGCGATCCGCAGATAGCCCTTCATCGCCCGGCCGCGGTAAGGGCCCGCGGCGTCGGTCGTCGCAAGTTCGAGGAGCACCGGCGCCGCGTCGGCCGTCATCCACTTGCCGAGCACCCGCGTGGCGGCGTCCGCGAGCGACTGGTCGCCCGACTTCGCCGCCGCGGCGACCGCGGCGAGGGCCTTCGGGCCTCCGACATCGGCGAGTGTCTCCACAAGCACGCCCGCCCGTGAAGCAGCCGGGGTGACCGCCCCAGCGATCCGCGTGGCGCAGGCATCGCGGTCGGGCATCCGCACCGCCGCCTCCTTGAGTGCCGTGGTCGCGGCGGTGGCTTCCGCGTCGTCCCGCGGCGCCATCGCCTTCTTGATCAGGACGTCGATGTTCCCCAGGTCGACGATGGAGCCGAGCGCCGCCAGGGCCGCCGTCCGCACCGCCGTATCGCCGTGATGGACGAGTGGCAGGATCTTCGGCGTAGCCGTACCAATGCGACGGTCGCCGATAAGCCCGACGACCAGCGACAGCACCGCGGGGTCGACGTCGTTCAGCCTCCCGGTGATCCGCTCATCCACGCCGTCGGCCGTCATCGTGGCGATCGCCTCTCGGATCGCCACGACAACCGCGGGATCAGCCGCAGCCGCGATCCCCAGCAGGCCGTCCGCCGCAGCCGCATCGCCGCAACGACCGATCGCGCGGATCGCAGCGGGCCGCAGTGCGGGGTCGCCGTTCGTGGCCGCTTCCAGGATCGCCAACTGCACGGCCCGGGCCGCCCCTCCCGCGTTGCGGTCGGCCAACAGGTCGATCAGCAGCGGCTTTCGCTGCGATGCCAGCGTGGTGTCGCCGGCCCCTGATAGCGCCTTGAGAAGCGCGAGGTCGACCTCGTAGGCCAGGGCGGCGTCGCGGTCGGGCCCGGCGGCCAGTTCGCGGGCGGTGAACAGTCCCATGTTGAAGAGCCGCCGAGAGGGCGATCGCAGGAGTTCCACGAGCAAGGGAATCCCGTCCTTGCCCCGGGCCAGAATCACCGCTCGCGTGGCTTCCGCCTGCCGCTGCTCCGACACGTCGGCTCGGCGAACCGCATCAAACAAGGCGACGGCCCCGGTTACATCGCCGGCGACCTGCAGCCGCTCGCCGCAGACGACGCAGGCCTCGGCCACCGCGTCGCGATCAGGCTTGCCCGCGGCCAACGCCTTCGAGAGCGCCGCGGCCGCGTCAGGCGTGCCGATCTTGCCCAGCGCCGCGGCCGCAGCAGCAGCGACGTTCGGGTCGTCATCGCTGAGCCGCTTGGTCAAGAGCGAAACGGCAGTCGAATCGCGCCGCACGCCCAGCGAGTTGATCGCGCCCACGAGCTGCCGGCTGGCGAGCTTCGTGTCGGGGCCAGCGGCCGCCCGCAGCGCCGCCGACGCCGCGTCGCCGGGTATTACCTCGAGCGTGATCCGTGCCCACGAGGCGAGCCGCTCGTTGCCAAGGTAGGCCGCGACCGCCTCGACGCATGCCGGCGAGCCGTGGACGGC
>QWPO01000169.1 GCA_003669255.1 Planctomycetota bacterium
CAGGTTTGCCCTCTCCAGGTTTGCCCTCTCCAGGTTTGCCCTCTCCAGGCTTGCCCTCTCCAGGCTTGCCCTCTCCTTCCGTCGGTGGCTTCTGCTCCGCCGACTCTCCCGAACCCTCGGACGAATCTTGCTTCTGTTCGGATTGCTGCCCAGAAGGCTCAGCGCCACTTGCATCCCGAGGCTCATTTCCCTGGGAGCCGTTTTTTGGTTCACCGCCAGGCTTTTGACCTTGCGAGGGCTCGCCTTCTTCACTCCGTCCGCCGCTCTCTCGTGACTCGCCCTTCTGCGCCTGCCGCCGGTGCTCCAGGATCCGCTCCATCGCCTCGCCATCGTCAGTGCCGTCTGACGCGACGGTCTCCTTCGCGCCAGGCTTCCCCTGCCCCTTGCCCTCTCCGTTGCCACGCTCCGAAGGACGGTCGCCCTTCATTCCTTGCTTCCCGTCGTTCTCGGCACCACCCGACTGCTCACCGGGTTGCTGGCCCGTCGTGCGCTCATCGCCCCCCGGCTTCGTGCTGCCCGGCTTCCCTTCACCCTGGGCACCACCGCCCGAGGGACGCTGCTCAACCCCCGGGCCGCCACCGGTCTTGCTGCCAGCCTGGCCGCCCTGCTGCTGCGAGCCCCCCTGCCCTTCGGGCTCGCTGCCGGCGCCGTCTTGGCTGCCCTTTTGCTGCTGCTGACCCGGCTGCTTTCCCGCCTTCCCCTGGTTGGCATCGTTTTGCTTCCCGCCTTCAGCACTCCCCTGCTGCTCGCCCTCCTGCGGTTCGCCCTGCTTCTCACCCTGCTTCGGATCAGACTGCCGCTGAGAAGGCGGCTGTTCGCCATCCTGGTTGCCACCATCGCCCTTTGGGCCGTCCTTTTTTCCATCCTGTGACTGTGATGCCCCTTCGCCACGGTCCTGCTGGCCTGAAGATTCACCGCCGCTCGCCTCCTGCTTCCCGGTGTCGGCATTCTTTCCCTGCTCGGAGTCGCCCCGCTTGTTACCGCCGCGATCCGATGAGCCGTCACCCTTGTCACCTCGTTGGCCCTGTCGATCCTGGGGCGCATCGCCGGCCTGCGGCTCGCCATCGCTGCCGTTGTTCTCATTCGACTCGGTGTCGTCCGGCGGTGCTGGTGGCGGCTGCCGCGGCGGAGCGCTGGGGTCGATCTTGAGCGCGTGCCACTCGGTGGTCGCCACGTTGGGTGCCTCTGGCCGCGTGTCCTTCGCGACCCCGCGATATTCGAGCACCTGCCCGGGGCCGGCTCCGAGCGCCGCAGGAATCAGCGTGGCCGCGCCGCGAAACGTCTTCCGCGTGCCAACGAGCAGTTCTTGTCCGGGCCGCTCGGCGCCGGCGGCGAGACGCGTCTCAACCATCACGCTCGCGAGGCCGAAGTCGGGATCCACCGCCCGCAACCGCACCGTCACAGGCGCGTCGGGCGGCACGCGAACAACCTTCTCGGCGGGCTCCTCGATCGCAACCTCGGGCGCCAGATCGGGCAACACCTCGATGCGGTACTGCATCTTGTCGGCGATCGCCGGCTCCCGCTGCGAGAGCGACGTCGCCTTTGGCTGGAATAACAGCCGGTAGCTCGAGTGTTCGGCAGCGGATCGGTCGGGCGAGAGCCTGAGCGTAAACGTGCCTCGTGCCCGCGCCAGATCCTTCGGGTCGATCGACAGCGGTGCATCTCGTTTGCCGTCGGGGCAGAGGTCGATCCACGCCGCTTCCAGCGGATGGTTGCATTCAGCCACCACCGTCACCTGCGTGCCCTCGACGCCGCGGACATCACCCTGCCAGGGAATCGTCTCGTCGGCCTGGCCCGTGTGCGGTGGATAGTGGTAGTGCACTTCGCGGACGAGCATCGCCGGCTCGTCGACCACGGCCACTCGGAGCCTTTCGCTCCGCGCATCACCGGCGGCGATCACGACGTCGACCGACTGGTCGAGCCCCCGCGTCGCGTCGGGCAACAACGCCGTAAACCTTGCTTCCGCCGCGGAAAGCATCGCCGCTCGCCAGCCGCCTGCCGGCGCCGCCGAAGCGTCATCGGCAACGGGCGTCACGACGAGTTCCGGCTTCTCCTCTCCAGAGAGGCCGGTGATTTCGCTCGATACCACCAACTGCCGCCCGCGGACCAGCGTGGCGACCCCGTTGACCACAGTGATCGCCCTCTCCTGACCGCCGATCTCCGGACCGCCCGGCACGGTCCATGACAGCGTCGGCGGGGCGATCCGCACCCGCGACGGTGCGGCCATACCGAGCCACGGCGCCACCAGCCGGGTTGCCGACACCACGAGGCTCTTGGGTGCGAGGAGTTCGTAGATGCAGGCTGCCGCGATCAAACCGGCGAGGGCATACGCGAGCTTCAGGGCCGGGCCGCGATCGACCGCGCCGTCGCCGGACACGCGCGTCAGTTCCCTGGCGGCACGGCGACGGAGCGACTTGACCACCAGCGGCGTCGTCTCGTCGGCATGGGCCTGGGCAAGCACGGCGTTGACGACGTCGTTGTGCAGCTCGGGATGCTCCTGCTCGAGCATCCGCGCCGCGTAGACGAGGTTCACCTTGTAGCGCATCAACGGCACCACCCAGCGGACCACGGCGGCCGCGAGCACGACGAGCCCCGCGGCGAGCCAGGCCCAGCGAACCCACGCCGGCAGGCCACCCGGGATCAGCCAGTGTTCCACGATCACACCGCAGGCAAGCCAGAGCATGGCTCCGACGCCCGCCGCGAGCAGGAACGTGGTCAACGCCACGCCCTTGAAGTCGGCACCGGCCGCCGCCAATCGTTTCGCGAGATACCGCTCCGATTTTGACTCGGCTTCGCCCTCGGCCACCCAGGCTGGGACGGCCAGCGGATCACTCGCGGTGCGGGACGCCGTCGCCATGGGATGCTCCACCACGCGGCGGACGCCACGATGGACCGGGGCGGACCACGCGGACCGCTCTTCGACGATTATATCGGTCCCGGCGGCCGTTCCCGTCGGAAAAACGCGGCGGACTTGGCACGCCGCTCAGCCCTTCGCGACGATGGTCCCTGCCGGACGCGGGGCAACCTCGCCGTCGGTGCCAGACAGGAAAACCCCAATGGGGATGCTGCCCGACGCGGAAACCTTCAAGCGGCTCGTGGACGGCTCCACGCCGGGCCTCCGGGCTGAGGCGGCGCGGCTGGTGCTGGCGGCGGCCGCCGGGCCCTACGGCCTGGTGATGGCGGCCCGCAACGCCGCCTACGACCGCGGCCTTCTCCCCGTGTCTCGCGTTTCCACACCCGTGATCTCGGTCGGCAACCTCACCCTCGGCGGCACCGGCAAGACGCCGCTGGTGGCCTGGGTGGCGCGGCGACTGGCAGCCGCGGGCAGGCGGCCGGCGATCATCAGCCGCGGCTACGGGGCGCGGCCTGGCGAACGAAGCGACGAGGCGGCGGAACTCGGCCTCGTGGTGCCGGAAGCAATCCATATCGCCAACCGCGACCGCGCGGCCGGATGCCGAACGGCGATCGCAGCCGGATGCGACGCGGCGGTGCTCGACGACGGCTTTCAGCACCGGCGCCTCCACCGCAACCTCGACATCGTGGCGGTCGATGCGACCGACCCCTTCGGCTGCGGCCGGCTGTTTCCTCGCGGCCTGCTGCGGGAATCGGTCGCGGGACTGACCCGGGCTGACGCGGTGGTGCTGACGAGGGCGTCGGCGGTCGATGCCGAGCGGCGGCAGGCGATCCGCTCGGCGCTGGCTACTGCTGGCGGCCGGCGGCTCAACGACGCCTGGATGGAGGCGGAACACCGCCCCGTCGCCGTGCGTCTCGCCGACGGAGGCTCGCAGCCGCTCGACTCGCTTCGCGGCCTGCCCGTCGTGGCCTTCGCCGGCATCGGGAATCCCGCCGCGTTTCGCGCCACGCTCGCCGGCCTGGCCGCGAACGTCGTCGAGTTCATCCCCTTTCCCGATCACCACGCCTACACGGCCGCCGACTTCAACCGACTCGCCGCGCGGGCTTCCCGCCACGGCGCGGTGATGCTCGTCACCACGCTCAAAGACCTCGTCAAGGTTCCCGCTGGCTGTTCCCACGACCTGCCGGTGGGAGCCGTCGAGATCGCGATCGAGCCGCTCTCGGGAGGTGAACGCGTTGCCGCCCTGATCGACGCCGTGGCCAGTCGCGACTGCGGTTCGAATCAAGGACAACGAGCATGAGCGGCGGGCCCGTCGATGTGTCGGTGCTCGTGACCACGTACCGTCGGCCACGACACCTGGCGCTCGCGCTCGAGTCGCTGGCACTGCAGCGGTGCGGCGGAACGGCGATGGAGGTGATCGTTTCGGACGACGGCTCGGGCGACGAGACGCCGCAGGTCGTCCACTCGTTCGCAGCCACAGCCCCGTTTCCCGTGCGTTTTACGACCCAACCGCACGACGGCTTCCGCCTCGCGCGGGTTCGCAACGAGGCCGCGCGGCTCGCGACCGGCCGCTACCTGCTGTTCCTCGACGGCGACTGCATCGTGCCGCATCACCACGTTGCGGCCCACGTGGATCGCCGTCGCCACGGCACCGCCCTGCTTGGCTACTGCGCTCGACTCCCGGCCGAGGCCAACCGATTCCTGGTGCCCGAGAATCTGGCGATCACGGATCTGGTGGCGCTCGTGCCGGCGTCCGAGCGCCGCGCCCTCGCTCGCCGGCGGAGCAAAGCTTGGTGGCATGCGGTCACGCGTCATTCGACCAAGCCGAGGCTCGCCGGCGGCGACTTCGGCGTCTGGCGTGACGACTTCGTGCGCATCAATGGGTTCGACGAGCGATTCGTCGGCTGGGGCCAGGAGGACGACGACCTCGGCCTGCGACTGCGGGCCGCCGGCGTGCGTCTCGAGACCATCCTTGGCAAGACGCATTCACTTCACGTCTGGCACGAAACCGATGCGACTGCAACTCCCCGCTGGCGGGACGGAGTGAATGTCCGCTACTTCGAACGCCGCGGGCGGCTGACGGCGTGCCGTCGCGGGCTGATCTCGCGACCGACCCCAGCCATCACCTGGGGCCTGCCCTCCGACCTCATGGCGACGCCGTTCGGCCGCACGGTCGCCAAGCACCTTGCAGGCGCGACTGTCGCCGCCGAAGGCGAACCCTGTGAGATCGAACTCGTCGTCCGACCGGGAACGAGCCAGTTCACACGGCGGGCCGAATGCCGGCTGGCACTTGTGGCCTCGGATGAGTATGCGGGGCGACAACTCGCCGGCGATGCCGACATGCTCGTCGCTGTCGACGGAGACGAAGCGATCGCCGCTGCGTTGGCTACCGTCGGCTAGAGGTGTCTTGCGGCGAGCGGCCCAGACGACTTCCGCTTCTCGCTACTTCCGCTTCTCGCTACTTCCGCTTCTCATTGTGAAGCGTGTGCTTGCGGAGCCGTGGCGAGTACTTCTTGACCTTGAGCTTCTCGCCCCCCGTCTTCCGGCGGAGCGTGTAGTTCATGTCCCCGGTCTCCTCGCAGACGAGGTGAATCACTTCGAGTTTCTTCTTGCCCTTCGCCATATCTCTATCTCTCTGTCGCCTGCGGGGCTCGCAGTCCTTCTTATGGGTCGCCGTCGGGTGTCATCGCGCTGGAGGCGGGCACCCAGGAAGCGAAAACCTTACCCGCCCGGCAGTCGAAAGGCCAGCGGTCGCTTTGGCACCGCCGAGACACGTGGTTCGGGTCTCCTGGAAGAAGCAGCCGTTATACAATCAAGGGGCCTTGGCCCCAGGGGCGGACCGACCGCGAGGGGACGCCTGAGGGACGTCGCCATGTCGAGTCAAATCGATCCCGAACCCGTGACGCCGCCGCCTCCGGCCAAGCCGGTCGCGACCAGGCAGCCCCCCCCGCCCCCAACGGCCGTTGAGCCCAGCACCTCGCAACCCGCCGACAGTGGCCATGATGACCACGCGCCCGCCCTGGCCACCGCGGCGGTGAAGCAGGCTCCGGCGTGGGCGATCAGCATGCTCGTGCATGTGGTCGCCCTGCTCGGCATGGCGCTCGTGGTGAGCAACCCACCCACGAAGGAAGTCGCACGGATCATCTCGTCGAGCACCTCCGAGGTTGAGGAGGAGTTCACCGAGTTCGAGGACGAACTTGCCGAACAGCCTCCGGTCGACGTGGCGCATCCAGCTGCTGACATCGCCTTGACGACGGAGGTCGCCGTGGCACCGGTCGAGGTCGTATCGGATGCAGACGACCTCGATGCGGCACCACTGGCGGTCGAGCTCACCGACTTTGGCACCGAGACGGCTCCCGCCTCTGACATGATGGCGACGGTCGGCGCCGTCGGCGGCATGGCGGGCGGGCTCGGCGGCCGTGCGCAGGCTGCCAAGCTTGCGATTGCCGGTGGCGGCGGTGGTGACACCGAGCAGGCCGTCGATCGCTCGCTCAAGTGGATTGCCATCCACCAGCTGCCCGACGGCGGCTGGTCGTTCGACATGAAGGACTGCCCGAGCTGCGGCGGGAAGTGTTCGGGGTCCGGTGGCAGCCGCGCCAAAGACCGCACCGGCGCCACCGCGATGGCGTTGCTGCCCTTCCTTGGTCGCGGGTACACGCACCGCGAGGGACCGTACAAGTCGACGATCGAGAAGGGCATCGCCTTCCTCGCCCAACGGGCGGTGGCGGGCAAGGGTAAGGCCTACGACGGCAGCGGCTGCCTCTATTCGCAAGGCCTCGCCGGCATCGCGCTCTCGGAATGCTATGCGATGTCTCAAGACAATCGGCTGGCCGCCCCAACGCAGCTCGCCCTCAACTTCATCATGGCGGCCCAGGATCCCGTAGGGGGCGGCTGGCGATACTCGCCGAGACAACCCGGCGACACGTCGGCGGTGGGCTGGCAGATCATGGCGCTGAAGAGCGGCAACATGGCCTACCTCCAGGTGAATCCGCTGACGGTGAAAAAGTCGATCGACTTCCTCAACTCCGTCGAGTCGCAGAGCGGCGCTCGGTACGGCTACGTCGACAACTCGAACCCCACGCCGGGGCGAACCGCGGTGGGCCTGCTCTGCCGCATGTATCTCGGTTGGAAGAAAGACAACCCCGCGCTCCAGGACGGCGTGGCCTATCTCGCCAAAACAGGGCCGACGGCCGACCTCTACTACGACTACTACGCGACCCAGATCATGCACCATATGGAGGGCGAGGTCTGGATCTCATGGAACAAGCGGATGAAGGACGTGCTCCTCAAGGCGCAGTCCAACAAAGATCATGAGGCCGGCAGCTGGCACGAGGGCTTCCACAAGGGCCATGGCCCCGAGGCCGCCGGCAGGCTGTACTCCACGTCGCTGGCGACGATGATCCTGGAGGTCTACTACCGCCATCTCCCGATCTACCGCACTCAGATGGTGGACGAAGAGTTCAAAGAATAGCGCAGCCCTTCGCGGGGCAAGCCACGGTTGCCCCGGCCGGGCAACGCCGTAGCACAGGTTTTCAACCTGTGGCCCCCGCATACCCCGCCCTGCGGTTGTCCGGCCGCCAATGCCGATGAACATCGTGGGATCGTGGTGCGCGCCGGCCAGGGCACCCATTCAGCCCTGGCCACCCAGGCGGCACACTCCCCCACACCGCACTCGGAATGCCGATGGACGAGGGTCATGAGACGCCGAGCAGAATCGAGCGGCTGATCCACAGCCCCACAGTACGGTCGACGTACGCAAGCCTCGTGACCCACGTCTTGATCCTGATCGGCCTGGCACTGCTCTTGATCCCGACCCGGAAGGACATGCGGCCGCGACCGATCGTGATCGCCATGGCCGACGCGGAGGCGATCGACGTCGTTCCCGGTCATGCCGCCGGCGGCGGCGAGACGGGCAGTGACGAAATCGTGGTGCCGCTGGCGGCCGAGCCGGCCCCACCGATCGACGAAGCCGTGGCGGTCGATCCACCGATCGTGCCGCTCATCGAGCCGATGGCGATCGCCGTCGAGTCCCCGGCGATCGTACCGTCTGCCAACCATCCCACCCCCGTCGAGTCGGTCCAGGCAATCGCCGCCTCCCTCGCGTCGCAGCCGCGCCGTGGATCGACCATTCCGGGGCAGGCGGCCTTCGAGGGCCGCCGCGGCCCGGCTCGCGGACAAGGCGTGCTCGAGCGCGGCGGCTCAGCGGCGAGCGAAGAGGCGGTGGAACGCGGCCTGGCTTGGCTCGCGCGGCATCAGGCGGCGGATGGCTCGTGGCGGTTCGATCTCTCCGGCTGCCGCTGTGACGGCGGCTGCCGCGATCCAGGAACCGTCTCGAGCACGACAGCTTCCACCGGCATCGCGCTGTTGCCGTTCCTCGGTGCGGGCCACACGCACGTGGATGGCGCCTACCGCGAGACCGTGACCCGCGGGATCTACTACCTGATGAGCCGCATGCAACCCACGCCCCGCGGCGGTGATCTCGGCGAGGGAACGATGTACGGCCACGGCGTGGCCACGCTCGCGCTCGCGGAAGCATTTGGCATGACGAATGACGAAGCCCTTGTGAAGTACGTCCGCGACGCCGTCCGCTTCATCGAAACGGCCCAAGATCTCCACGGCGGCGGCTGGCGTTACCTACCCGGCCAGCCGGGCGACACCACCGTCACAGCCTGGCAGCTTGCGGCGCTGAAGAGCGCGGGGATCGCCGGAGTCGCGATCCCGTCACCCACCGTCGACGGCGTCGTCCGCTTCCTCGACCGCGTGCAGGTGCGTCGGGGTGAGGCCTACGGCTACCAGGCCCCACAAGCCCGCCCCTGCACGTCGGCGATCGGCCTTCTCTGCCGTCTCTACACCGCGTGGCCGAACGAGGCGGCGATCGATCGCGGCCTGACGGCACTCGCCAAGGGCGGACCCGATCCGGATGCGATCTATCTCAACTTCTACTTGTCACAGGCGCTCCTCCAACGCGACCACCCCCTCTGGCAACGCTGGAACGCCCGCAACCGCGACCAACTCGTGGCCCGGCAGGCCGCCCGGGGCCACGAGGCCGGCAGCTGGTTCCTCACGGACCACGACACGGCGCCAGGCGGCCGACTCGCCCATACGGCGCTCGCCGTGCTCACGCTTGAGGTCTACTACCGGCTGCTCCCGATCTACGGACCCGACGCGGTCGCCGGTGGTTGGTAGGCGGCGGTCAGGGCTGGCCTATACTGTTCGTTGGAAGACCTTTCGACGGCGTGGATCGCTGGCATGCAACCCGTCACCTACTCCTGGCTCGTCGTGGTGGTGGCCGTCGCCTGCGCCGCGATCGGATGGCTGGGCATCGCCGGCTGGATCGCCGTGGCGGTCGTGATTGCCAGCGTGGGAATGCACGTCGCTGGCAACGCCCTGGGCACCACGCTCCGCGAGGCCGCCGACCGTGACCTTGCGCGACTTCGTCACCGCACCGCCGTGCCGGCCGCGGTACCGCGGCCGAAGCCGACGCGGCTCGAACGACGGCAGAGCCTCGGCCGAGTTGTTCCGGTGTCGGCCACCATCGGCGCCACCGTCGGCGGTATCAGCGGTGCAGCCGCCCTCACCACGCTCACCTCGGCCAGCATCGCCGGGGCGGCCCTGGGGGGCGTGTCCTCCGCGGTGATCGGCGGGCTCTTCGGGTTCCTCGCCGCAAGTTTCGTCGAGATCATCCGCACGAGCCTCCGCGAGGCGATCGCTGCGGAACGCTCGTCTGTCACCGCCGACCGCTGACGTCAGCCCGCGGTGGAACCGTCGGGCGGCCCGTGGTACAACCTCCATCCGATTCGAACTCGTCTGAACACCGTTTTCCTGGAGATGTCTCATGGCCAAACCCCACCGCCGCCTCAAGAAGGCCAACCACGGCGCCCGGCCGGCCAACAGCAAGGCCCGGAAGGCCAAGCGCAAGCACATCCGCACCTGATCCAGCGGTCAGCACTGCTCCGCCCGAGGACATCCCGTGGCCCCGCGCGATTACATCATCCATCCGAGCGAATACGACCTCGACACGGTCATCGCTGACATCCATGAGATCCGCCGCTGGAACCGGCAGCGGTTCGAGATGGAGCAGTTGACGGCGATCGTGCACGAGGATCAGTCACGCGGTCTCTGTGTGGGATACAAGGACGTTACGCCCGACGAGTTCTGGGTCCGCGGGCACTTTCCTGGAGTGCCACTGATGCCCGGCGTGCTGATGTGCGAGGCGGCTGCCCAGCTCTCCAGCTACTACACACAGCGGCATAACCTGCTCCACGCCGAGGTGATCGGCTTCGGTGGCCTCGAGGAGGTGCGGTTTCGCGAGCCCGTCCGACCCGGCGACCGGCTCGTGATCGCGGTCGAGCGCGTCCGCGTGAGGCCAAAGGCGATGATCGTCTGCCGCTTCCAGGGCCTCGTCCGCGAAAGCATCGTGGTCGACGGCGTCATCAAGGGCGTGCCGCTACCCATCGAGCTCCTCACTCAGGTCGACAAGGTCACCGACAAGGCCTCCACCTGACCGCCCTACCATGCCCCGCCGCCCGCCGCGCAAGCCCAACCCTTCGCTCGACCTGTCGTGGCACCTGATCCCGCTGGCCTCGCTCCCGGTGCCGTGCGACCCTCGAACGCTCTTCTCCCGCGAGGCACCGCTCGAACTCGAGGTGGGAAGCGGGAAGGGATTGTTCCTGACCACCGCCTCGGCGGAATCCCCGGAG
>QWPO01000064.1 GCA_003669255.1 Planctomycetota bacterium
CGAGCCGTCCAACAACCGCGGGCTCCGCCGGATGGGCACAGGCGCGATCGAAGACAACGCCGAGGGGGAGAGCCGCATGGAGGCTGTGATCGCAGAGGTGCGGCCGGGCACGCTGCCCCGAGGTGGTCGCCGCGAGGTGACGCTCGTGCTCGATCCGGCGGCTGCGCGCCGCGGCCCGATCCCGGATGGGAAGCCGTCGTGGGTGCAGTGTGGCCCCTACGAGGCGGTGGCGATCGCCCGCGAAGGCAATACGATCACTGCGACGCTCGACGTGCCCGCCGACGCCTCGCTCGGCATGCTGCTCGACTGCCACCTCGAGTTTGAGGCGGGCCGCCGTACGCGGGCGGTGAAGAAAAACGACGTCCTGAGGATCGTGGAATGAACCGCCTTGCATCCGTTGTTGTGGCCGTTCTCCTGACCATAGACGCCACGCCCGTTGTGGATGGCTACGTGTTCGGCGGTTTCCGCCCGACCGGCTCTACCTGAGGTCCGGCCGGTTTCTCTCCTGCGTGGGCAACCCCCAGCCGTAACCTTTTTCCCGCCCCGCCGTTGAAGTCTGCGGCAAGGCACGTAGCCCAGCAAGGATCCCAGATTTGCACCCAGGGAGTTCACCGATGAGAGTCCGCCTCACGCTCAGCATCTTGGCCATGACCGCCGTCTGCGGCCAGTTCGTCACCGCCCAACCGCCGGAGCGACGGGACGGTCCGCCAGCGGAGCGGCGCGATGGCCTGCGCGATGCCCTCGACACCAATGGCGACCACGAACTCGACGCCGACGAGATCAAGAACGCCACCGCCAACCTCGCCAAGGCCGATCGCGATGGCGACGGCAAGATCGACCACGAGGAGTTCCGTCCGCCGTTGCCGGCTATCCCGCGGGGCGAGGGAGGCTTCCGTGGCCCGCCGCCGGCTCGCGAGAGGGGCTCCGAAGGCGGGCCGGTGCGTGGCGGCGGATTTCGCGGCGAGGGCGGGCCACGCCCCGAGGGCGGTCCGAGCCCCGAGCGGTTCGTCGAGCGGGCGATGGCTTTCGACGCCGATGGCGACGGCAAACTCGACCGCACCGAGATGGAGAAGTTTGCCGGCGAAATGATGCAGCGGCTTCGCGGCGGCATGGCCGAGCGTGGCACTGGTCCTGCAGGCGAGCGCGGCGGTGGGTTTCGACCTGGCGACGGCCCGCGTCGTCGTCCCGACACTGCTGAAGGTACGGAAAGTGGCGAGCGGCCGGAGCGGCCGCGGCGTCCCGAGTAAGGGAGGGTATGCTCGGCGGGGCATGAACCATCCCACCGAACTGCTTCCCGCCCGTCCCGCCGAAGCCCACGCGCTCGCCGTCGCCCGCACGCTGCCGGGGGAGCGGATCGTCTGCACCACGGCCGGCCGCGGTCAGGCGGCGCACTCGCTCGCCGTCGAGCGGCCTAACGCGGCGGTGGTCACGTGGTTCCACGATCTCCATCCATGCACCGCAGCACAGGCGTCGTGGGTGCCGGCACCGCCAAACCTCGCCGCCGAGTGCGTGGCCGACATGCCGGTCCGGCCCTACGACCTCGCCGTCGTACCGCTGGCGAAGAATGGCGAGGCCGAGTTCTCCCGCGACGTGCTCCAGGCCGCCATTCAAAATCTCGCCATCGGGGGCCGCCTTGTTGCGGCCATCGATAACCCCCGCGACAAGTGGCTCCACGAGCAGCTCGCCGAGACGGGCGAAACGGTCAGCGTGCGACCGGTCGAGGGGGCCAACCACAAGGCGAAGTCGGGCACGATCGCCTACGTTGTCGAGAAGACGCGGGAACTTTCGAAGGTTCGCGACTTCAGTTGCGAGGTGGTGTTCCGCGACCGCGATCGGCTGCTCACGGCCTTCACACGGCCGGGTGTGTTCGCCCACCGGCGCATCGATCCAGGTGCCCGCCACCTGCTCGGCGCCGTAGATGTTGCCCCGGAGTCGCGGGTGCTCGACATCGGCTGCGGTTCGGGCTGTGTGGCCCTCGGAATCGCGGCCCGCGACGAGAGCGTCCACGTGCACGCCCTCGACTCGTCGGCCCGTGCGGTCGATTGCACGCTCCGCGGCGTGGCGGCCAATGATCTGACGAACGTCACGGTCGCGCTCGAGGCGGAGGGCCGCGTGCCGGAGCCTGGTTCGTGGGATCTCGCCCTGGCGAATCCGCCCTACTATTCCGACTTCCGGCTTGCGGAGCTCTTCGTCGAGGCGGCGCGGCTGGCACTGGCACCAGGGGCCACGCTGCTGGTGGTCACAAAGCAGCCGATCTGGTACCTCGAGCACCTCCCGCGGATGTGGTCGAGCGTGGCCCGCGAGGAGGTGAAGGGCTATCACCTCATCGAGGCCGTACGGCCCTAGCCCGTCGGGCCAGCTCTTCCCGTAGCACAGGTTGTCAACCTGTGCCGCCTTCGTTCACCGCAGGTTGCCAACCTGCGGCTACGTTGTGGACGCCCCACGTAGCACAGGTTTTCAACCTGTGCCGCGGTGGCGCCGACCTCGCTTCACCGCAGGTTGCCAACCTGCGGCTACGTTCTCTGTCCCACGTAGCACAGGTTGTCAACCTGTGCGGCAGCGGTGCCCGCCTCGCTTCACCGCAGGTTACCAACCTGCGGCTACTTTCGCAGAGCCACTACTGGTTGACGTGCACCACGGTCGCGGGCGGGAAGCCGTTGAAGTGCGTGCTACTCGCGGCCGAGTAGGCGCCGATGTTTTCGCTGTAGAGATACTCGCCAATCTCGAGATCGGGCAGCTGCTCCGACAGGCTGATCGTGTCGAGGGCGTCGCACGTCGGCCCAAACACCGCGCACACCTGCGGTGTGCCCTTCTTGAAGCTCTTCAGGTGGTAGGTGCAGTGGTCGAAGATCACGCCCGAGTAGGTGTGATAGACGCCATCGTCCACGTAGTAGCCGAGTTTCTCGTTGCGAAACGCCTTCCCGATGATCTTGCTCACGGCCGTGCCCGCCGAGGCCACCAGAAACCGCCCCGGCTCCGCGAGGATCTCGATCTCCTTGGGAAACAGCCGGTCGAGTTCGTGGTTGATCGTCTTGGCGAGAGCGGAGAACTTCGGCACGGTGGCGTCGTAGGCCGCGGGAAACCCGCCGCCGATGTCGAGCAGCTTGAGGTTGAAGCCCCGCGACTTCGCCTCGGCGAAGATGTTGGCGCAGAGGTGAATCGCCTGGATGTAGTTTTGCGGGTTGGTGCACTGGCTGCCAACGTGGAACGAGAGCCCCTCGACGACGAGATCGTGGTCGTGGGCATACTTGATCAGGTCAACCGCCTCGCCGGGCAGGGCCCCAAACTTGCTGGAAAGCTCCACCATCGATCCGGTGTTGGGCACGCGGAGCCGCAGCGCCAGCCCCGCATGCGGAGCGTGCTTGGCGATCTTCTTGACCTCCTCGTGGTTGTCATAGGTCACCAGCGGCTTGTAGCGATCGAGTTCCTCGAGCGTCTCAACCGGCTTGATCGGGTTGGCGTAGATGATCTTGTCCCAGATGAAGTCCTGACGCTGCTTCGCCGGGAGCTTGGCGATGTACTGGTAGACGGTGCGAAACTCCTGAATGCTCGCCACGTCGAAGCTGCCACCGAGTTCGTAGAAGGTCTTCACGATCGCCGGGTCGCTGTTGACCTTCACCGCGTAGTAGATCTGCACGCGGGGAAAGTGCTTGCGGAACAGCGCGTAGTTCTTCCGCAGTTCGGCGTGGTCGACGACGAACAGTGGACTGCCGTGCTTCTTGACGAGTTCGAGGAGAGACTTCTGGTTCACGCGAGGTGCCTACCTTCTGGAAATGGCTGGGCCGAAACCGCCGGCCGATTCACTGATACGCAGTGCCGCCGAGAATGTTCGCCGGAGAGCGGGCGGCAGTATATCGGGTGGCGTCCTGGCCGTGGCTGCGGCTGGATGCCGCTGCGGACGAGGATTGCGGCGCAGCCCTCGGTTCAGCCTTGCGGGGCGGCGGATGCCGTCGTAGGGTGATTGGATGAGCTTCGGACGACGAATCTCGGGTGCGAGAATCGGGGTGCTGCTCGCGGTGGCGCTCGGCGGCAGTGCGCCGGCAGTGGCCCAGGTGCCGGCTGTCATGTACCACGCCCATGCCAACTTGGGCTACGTGCGCGAGAACTTCACGGCCCACCTCGACTATCTGGCTGCCAACTCGTTCTCGACGATCACGCTCGACCAGTTCTACGAGTGGCGGGTCAACGACGGGATTCTGCCGTATCGGCCGATCATGCTCACGGTGGACGACAACTACATCCTCGGCTACACCGAGATGTATCCGTTGCTCGCCGCCCGCGGCATGGTCGCCACGAACTACACCCACACCCGGGGCATCGGCATCGGGTTGCCAAAGGCGTCGTGGCAGCAGGTGACGGAAATGGACACGGCGGGCGTGTTTCTCGTCGAAGCGCATACGCAGACCCACCCTCGGCTCACCACCATCACGACCACCCAGGTACGGCAGGAGGTGGTCGGGGCGCGACAGGACATCGCGGCCAATGCGGGCGGCAAGGTGAGCAACCACTTCGCGTATCCGTACGGTAGCTACAACGCCACGGTGATCGCGGAACTTCAGGCGGCTGGTTTCAAGACTGGAATGACGACAAAGACGGGGCTGAACACGAGAACCACCCCGCTCTTCGAACTTCAACGCTGGGGCGGTGATGGCAAGAATCTGACGACGTTTCTGGCGGATTCGGGCCTGGGCACGCTCCCGCCGTCGCCCCCTGGGCCGGGATGGATTCTCGACGACGCCGATCCAGCCGCTCTTCCGCGAGGGGCCGGTTGGACGGCGCTGAGCAGTTCCTCCTCCTATCAGGGAAAAAGTCTCGTCGGCACCGGTGGATCGGCCTCCAGCGTCCGTTGGGCGGCCCATCTTCCCGACGCCGGAACGATGAACGTTCAGGCCCGCTGGTCGGCGTCGAGCGATCGTGCCGCCAGCGCCACCTACACCATTCAGGCCGCCGACGGACCACACGTGGTCACGGTCGATCAGCGTTCTCAAGGTGGCGAGTGGGTGTCCCTGGGCAGTTACTCATTCGCCCCTGGCCAACCGGCGATTGTCACCCTCAGCGGACTGGCGGGGACACTCTCCGCCGACGCCGTTTGGTTCGAACCACTTGCGACACCGGCAGCCCCGCTCGACCTCGTCATCGACGTCGCCTCCGGGGTCAAAACGCAGGGTCAGGCGGGCCGCGGTTGGATGGGGCCGGAATGGTCCTCGCTGACGAAGTCTGGAACCGGCTTGCTCGTCCTCGATCGCACCAACAGCGCGGCCGGACCACTCGCAATCGCCGCCGGTGGCGTGCAGATCACCACCGCGGACGCCGTGGCGGCGATGTCGGGAATCGCGGTCGCGGCCGGAGCCACGTTTGACGTCACCAGCATTGCCGGCGGCTATCACGTGCCGGCCGGCCAGGTCATCGCCGGCAATGGTGTCATCGCCGGATCAGTCGTCTTTGGCCGTGGCTCGACCCTCTCGCCAGGCCTGGCGGCAGTGGTTCCGGTGAGCGCTGGCCTGTCGCCCGTAGCGGTTCCGGAACCCTCGGGCGTCATGGTCGTGGCCTTGGCGATCGCAGCCGCCATCTCGGCCACGCTCAATCCGCTTCGTGCCGGTTTGCGGGGCGGCAGGTGAGATACATCCCGAGCGCCATCAGCATGCCGGTGAGCGCGTACGACAGCACATATTTCATGCCGCCGAACCCAACCGACGGCGCCGCCGGCCGCGGTGCTGCCGCGGGCTGCGGGGCGGCACCCGCGGCGGCATTGGCCCCGTTGGCCATCATCTGATTCCGGGCAGCGTTCGCCGCTCCCAGTTCCGTCAAGGACACCTGGCCCATCGCCATCGTGGGCCACACGACAAGGGCCACCAACACAAAACAGGTGCTTCGGAGTTGTCGAATCATCGCTGGCTACTTGCGAGGAGATGAGTGGCCACGGTGCGGACCTTCGCGTGGGCCGACCGGAGTCGGAGCGGAGAGATTCGAACTCTCGACCTCTTGGTCCCAAACCAAGCGCGCTACCAACTGCGCTACGCTCCGTTGCCCCGGGAGTGTAGCACGACTCCGCCACCGCTGCTCGGCAGCCCCGCCGTCACTCGGTGATGTGGTCGAGGAGCCGCTGAAACTCGTCGAGGTCGGTAAATGGGATCACGATCCGGCCCGCTCCCTTGCCGTTGGCGTGCACCACCACCTTCACCCCGAGCGCCTGCCGCAGCTGGCTCTCGACGGCCGCCACCTGGCTCGACCGCCGCGTGGCCGGCCGACCCGGTTTCCGCTTCGGTGCCGATGGCACGCCGGCAGTTCCCGGCTCCACGATTGCCACCTCGTCGTCGGCACCATCGTCTGCAGATTCCTCCCGCCGGATGATCTCCTGGATCTCGGACTCGACCGCCCGCACCGAGAGCCCCTCGGCGGCCACGCGATCGGCCAACCGCACCTGTTCGTCCTCGTCGCCGAGCGGCAAGAGCGCTCGGGCGTGGCCCATCGAGATCGTCCCGGAGCGGAGCTTCTGCTGCACGCTCGCGGGAAGGTCCAGCAGCCGGATCAGATTGGCCACCGTGGAACGGTCCACCGACAGCCGCTTCGCCAGTTCGTCCTGCGTGCAGCTCCAGGTGGCGAGATACTGCTTGAAGCTCGCCGCCTTCTCGAGCGCGTCGAGATCACGACGCTGGAGATTTTCGACGATCGCGATCTCCGACATCTGCCGGTCGTCCACGTCGAGCACCCGAACGGGCACCTTCTCCCAGCCGAGCCGCCGCGCGGCCGCAAGCCGACGCTGACCGGCGATCAGCTGGTAGCGGTCGCCCCTCGCCCGCACCACGATCGGCTGCACGAGCCCGTGCTCGCGGAGGCTGTTGGCGAGCTCGGCCAGGTCGGCGTCGTCAACCACCGTCCGCGGCTGCCAGGGATTCGGGTCGATGGCCGCAGCCGCGACGTCGCTGCTGGGCAGCTTCGCAGCTGCCTGCTCGACCTCTTCGGGGGCATGGAGGATCAGCCGAGCTGCGCCCGAGCCGAGGCCGGCCGGCGGCGTGGGCCGGGCCGGCTGAGCGGCGAGTGCCGAGGTGCCCTGCGTGGTGGGAGCGGGGTCGAGCCCCGCCCGACCCAGAAGTGCTTCGAGCCCACGGCCCAGGCGGCGTTCTCTACTCACAGTCGCGTACCTCCATGCAGAGTTCGGTATAAGCCCGCGCTCCCGACGAGCGCGGTGCGTAGTCGAGCACGCTCATCGCGTGGCTCGGGGCCTCGGAGACAGCGACGTCTCTGGGGATCACCGTCTCGAAGACGATCTCCCCGAAGAAGTCGCGGACCTCGGCTTCCACCTCGGCCGTAAGTTCCAGCGACGCGTCGTGCATGGTGAGCACGATGCCACTGAAGGAGAGCCGGCCCGGCTTCTCCTGCATCACGTCGCGGATCACCTCGATCATCTGGGTGAGTCCTTCGAGCGCGAAGTATTCGCATTGGATCGGCATCAGCACCTCGGTGCTGCCGGCGAGCGCGGTCCGCGTCAGGTCGCCGATGCTGGGCGGGCAGTCGATCAGGCAATAGTCCCACGCCGCCAGTCCGAGCCCGAGGTGCTGCTCAAGCACTGCGGAACCCGCGCGAGCCTGGGCCGCGATCCGCTCCACGTCGCGGACGCTCCGGCTGCCGGGCAGCACGAAGAGGTTAGGCAGCGACGTGGCCGCGATTGAGTCGGCCAGCGGGGTCTCGAGCACCAGCGGGTGCGCGATGGCGGGCGCGACCCCGAGCCCGGTGGTGGCGTTGCACTGCGGGTCGAGGTCGACCAGCAGCGTCCGCATGCCGCCGTGGGCAAGCGCCGCCGCGAGGTTCGAGGCGGTCGTCGTCTTGCCGACGCCGCCCTTCTGGTTGGCCACGCAGAGAATCCTTCCCACACGCAGAATCCTTCCCGTCGTTTCCCGACGCACATCGGGCACCATCCCGGTATCGGCCACTTCAGGCACGATCGTCACGTGAGGCACGAGGCGTCCGAAAACCGCCCCCGAGCGCAAGGTCGGTGGGGCAGGTTTCACGTGAAACCGCCAAGTTTGCGCAGAGACCGCAGGGCCCGCAGGCAGCCGAGGGTGCCGTGTTTCACATGAAACGGGGTGGGAAGTACCGCAGGTTGAAAACCTGCGCTACGAGGGGGGCGGTGTGGTGCCGCAGGTTGGAAACCTGCGCTACGGGGGGGCGGCGGTGGTCAGTCGAGCGGGTTGAACACGAGCCCGCTGGCGAGCTTCGGATAGAAGTAGGTGCTCTTGGCCGGCATCCGCTCGCCCGTCTCGCTCACCTTGCGGATGTCGTCCACGCTCGCCGGCATCACGAGCACGGCCAGCGGATACGTCCCCGTGCTGATGCCCCCCACCACCTCGCTGACGAGGTGCACGTAGCCGGGAGTTGGGATCTCCTTCGCCCCGAGCAGTTCGCCGATCACCAGCCGGTGGAGGATCGACACCCCGAGGCTCCGCCAGGCCGCCCCGTGATCGCTTGCCACCTCGTCCATCCGGGCCCGGCCGGCGGGCGTGATTCGGGCGATGGTCCAGGCCTGGTCGCCGGCCGTGTAGAAGCCGATCGTCCCCTGGTCTTCTTCCAGTTCGAGGTTGGTCCACACCGCCTCGGCCGCCTGCGGCCCCTTCCAGGAGGTGCGGGTGTTGAAGCAGTTGCCAAGCTTGGCACAGAGGTCGGCGGCAGTCGCCACGGCGGGCTGCACAAACAGGCGGTGCGTCGGCAGCACCACGAGCCCCGGGTCACTCATGCCCACGAGCATCATGAGCACGAAGTTGGCCGGGTGGTCGGAGGGCAGCGGCTGGCCGCCGTGCTCCTCGGCCCAGGCCGCGGCCACCTCGTCGCGGTAGGTGCACGCCGTCTCGTAGCGATGATGACCGTCGGCGATGAACACCGGCTTCGGCCCCAGGAGCCCGGCCACCTTGGCTACCGCTGCCTCGTCGGCAATGGCCCACATCCGGCTCGTCACTCCCAGGTGATCAGTGGCCTCCACCGGCGGCTGGCCGGCCACGGCGGCATCGAGCGTCTGCTGCACCTCGCCCTGCGGGTCGGGGTAGAGCCCAAACACCTGGCTGAGGTTCGCCCGGCAGGCACGGGTGAGCAGCAGGCGATCCTGCTTTGGGCCGCTCATCGTCTCCTCGTGGGGATGGATGTTGCCGGTGCCAAACCGCTCGAGCCGCACCCGGGCCATCACGCCCCGGCGGACGAACTTCCTTCCCTCGACCTCGAACTCCTGGTGGTAGACGTAGAGCGCCGCCGCCGGCTCCTGCATCACCACCCCTTGCTCCCGCCACGCCTTCAGATACTTGGCGGCTCGGGTGTATTTGTTGCTCCGCTCGTCGTCGCCTGGCTCCTCCCGGTTGAGCTCCAGCCGGATCACGTTGGCCGGGTGTTGCTCGTAGAGCTTCGTCTGCAGGTCCGCATCGATCACGTCGTATGGCGGCGCGATCACCTGTGACAGCGTGCCGACATGCTTGGGGTCGTAGCGGAGGCCACGGAGCGGGGCGACGGTGGGCATGGGGCGGGGCGTCTCGTGGGTGTGCGGACAGGCGTTGCGAAGCGCCGGAATCGTAGCACACGCGTGACCCGTTTCCCGTGAAACGAGAAGCGGGGTGGCGCTTTCGCGCCACCCCGCTCGTTGCTCGTCAGCAGCTGCCGGTCGCTCGCACGAAGCGAGCCAGCTCGGCCTCTCTTCTGCACGGGCCATGGATGGCCGTGCAGAAGACTCAGTAGCGGTAGTACTCGGGCTTGAACGGGCCTTCGACCGGCACGTGCAGATACTCGGCCTGCTCCTTGGTGAGCTTGGTCAGCTTCACGCCGAGCTTGTCGAGGTGCAGCCGGGCCACCTCCTCGTCGAGCTTCTTGGGGAGCAGGTGCACGCCCACGTCGTACTTGTCGGTCTCGGTCCAGAGGGCCAGCTGCGCGAGCACCTGGTTGGTGAAGCTCGTGCTCATCACGAACGACGGGTGGCCCGTCGCACAGCCGAGGTTCACCAGCCGCCCTTCGGCCAGCACGATCACGCTGTTGCCCGAGGGGAGCGTGTAGCGGTCGACCTGCGGCTTGATCTCGACCTTCTTGACGCCCTTCGTGTTCTCGAGCCAGGCCACGTCGATCTCGAGGTCGAAGTGCCCGATGTTGCAGATGATCGCATCGTTGGGCATCTTCGCGATGTGCTCGCCACGGATCACGTCGCGGCAGCCGGTCGCCGTCACGAAGATCTGACCACGCGAGGCGGCCTCCTCCATCGTGGTCACTTCGTAGCCCTCCATCACCGCCTGCAGGGCGTTGATGGGGTCAACTTCGGTGACGATCACGCGGGCCCCGAGGGCCTTCATCGAGTGGGCCGAGCCCTTGCCGACGTCGCCGTAGCC